>CALHFG010000065.1 GCA_938029215.1 uncultured Acidimicrobiales bacterium
GCTCCTAAAGACGTGATCCTTAAGGTCGCCGAGATCCTCACCGTGAAGGGTGGAACCGGGGCCATCGTTGAATACTTCGGCGATGGTGCCAACAGCATCAGCGCCACCGGCAAGGCGACCATCTGCAACATGGGCGCCGAGATTGGCGCCACCACCAGCATCTTCGGATACGACGACGCCATCGCCCGCTACCTCAAGAGCACCGGCCGTGAAGCTACCGCCGACGCCGCCAACGCCGTCGCGCACCACCTGCGGGCCGACGACGAGGTCCTCGCCAACCCGGCCGACTTCTACGACCAGGTCATCGAGATCAACCTCGACGAGCTCACCCCGCACATCAACGGTCCCCACACCCCCGACCTCGCCCGCGAGGTAAAGGACCTCGGGGCCGAAGCCGAGCGCGAAGGCTGGCCGCTGGAGATCAGCGCCGCCCTCATTGGCAGCTGCACCAACAGCTCCTACGAAGACATCACCCGAGCTGCGTCCATTGCCCGCGAAGCCGCGGCCAAGGGCCTGAAGGTCAAGACTCAGCTTCTGGTGACCCCAGGTTCGGAGATGGTGCGAGCAACGATCGAACGCGACGGTCTCCTGGCCGACTTCGAAGCGATGGGCGCCCAGGTTCTCGCCAACGCCTGCGGGCCATGCATCGGTCAGTGGGACCGTTCCGGCGAACGTAGCCCTGGCGAAGTCAACACCATCGTCACCAGCTACAACCGCAACTTTCCCAAGCGCAACGATGGCGATGCCGCCACCCTGGCCTTCGTCACCTCACCCGAAACGGTGATGGCGCTCGCGCTGGCCGGCCGGGTCGACTTCGATCCGATCAACGACACCCTTACCAACGACGCCGGCGAAGAGGTTCGTCTGTCCGTGCCCGTGGGTATCGAGCTTCCCCCGAAGGGATTCGACGAGGGCGAGGAAACCTTCGTCGCTCCCCCAGAGTCGGGTGCCGACATCAACGTGGCCGTCTCCCCCACCTCGGACCGTCTGCAGCTTCTCACCCCGTTCCCCGCCTGGGACGGAAACGACTATGCCGACCTTCCCGTGCTCGTAAAAGCCCAAGGCAAGTTCACCACTGACCACATCTCGATGGCTGGCCCGTGGCTCAAGTACCGAGGCCACCTGGAGAACATCTCCGGCAACCTCTACCTGGGGGCGGTTAACGCCTACACCCAGGCTGACGGTTCGCCCTACGAGGTTGGCTACGGCAAGAACCAGCTGACCGGAGAGATCCAGACCTTCCCCGAAATGGCCAAGGCCTATCACGAGGCCACCCAGCCCTGGGTCGTCATCGGCGACGAGAACATGGGTGAAGGCTCCAGCCGTGAGCACGCCGCCATGGAGCCTCGCTTCCGGCTGGGTCTGGTAGCGATCGCTCGTAGCTTCGCTCGCATTCACGAGACCAATCTGAAGAAGCAGGGCATGATCCCCCTCACCTTCGCCGACCCCGCCGACTACGACAAGATCGGCGAAGACGACCGCATCGCCGTCGTTGGTTTGGCCGACCTCACCCCGGGCAAGACCGTCACCGTGCAGGTAACCAACAGCGCCGGTGAGACCTGGAGCTTTGAGGGCAACCACACCTTCAGCCCCGAGCAGATCGAGTGGTTCAAGGCGGGTAGTGCACTCAACGTGATCCGTCGCAACCTCGCCTAAGTTGGTTTGTTCGCTGGCGCGGTGCGTGCGAACGCACCGTGCTGGCTACACAAGCCCGAGGGATGTCGCCAGACGGGTGGTGTCGGGTTCGGGCTTCAGGTGTGCGTCGGCCAAAGTGCGCAAGGTGATTTGCATCGCTTGACGGGCTGCGGCTCGATCTTCCTGACCAAGTAGCGCTCGGACCCTAGCTCGGTGGCCCCGTTCGAACAGCGCTTCAAGCTTGACTGCTCGGTTCGCCGCGATTGCTGACGCTTCGGGCTCGCCCCGAGCCAGCAGCAGTTCCGCTACTCGGACCGACGCTTGCGCGGCCAGTGAGCGTAAGCGGACCCGGTCGAACTCGGCCCACTCTGAGCCGACAAACTCGGTCAGATAGTCGCCCTCGTAGAGCTCTAACGCCGCCTGATACTCGCGGAGCGCGACCGATGGCGCTCCCTGGGTCTCGATCAGACGCGCTTCTTCGATTCGGCGCTCGAATTGAGCGGCGTCGACTCGAATGTTGGAACCGCACAACTCCAACCAAGCGTTGTCTGCCGAAAGGTAGACCGAAGGCACACCGCTCTGCCGATTTGGCTCCAAGCTGTTCTGCAGGTGACGTAGGTTCGTGCGGAGGTTGGCCGATGATTTGTCGGGCGGAGCATCGGGCCACAGCATGACCGATACCTGAGATCGAGCGATCCGTTGGTGGTGCACCAGCACCGCCATGAGCTCTCGGACCCGCTCCCGCCTCGTCCAGGAGTCGTCGTCGATAGGGACGCCATCGATGCTGATCCCGAAGCGGCCCAACGTCTGAACCTCCAACAATGGGGTCGGCTCGTCGGACAACTTGGTGGCGAGTTCTCGCACCTCATCGCCAACGTCGAGATGGGACTCGGCGATCCGGAGGAGTCGAGCTGCGACCCCGGGGATCGCGGCTAGAACGGCGCGTACCCGATGGGCGTCGGCTGCGGGTTGAGCGCTAAGAGCGGCGACGGCGAGTTCGGTGAGATGCTCGGGCCATACCTGAGCGTGCAGCAGGTTGGGTCGATCCCACGGCAGGGCCGCGGCCAGACCGGCCTCGCCCTTTCGCCACCGTTGCAAGGCCCGGCCGGCTTGAACGGCCACCTGAAACGGCTCACCCAACTCCTGGATGGGAACCTGATCGAGAGGGCTGGATGTCATCGCCGCCAGGGCGGCGATCGCGGGCGTGAACGGCCGGTGCGGCCATTTGCGAATGGGGGCAACCTCAAGGGCGGCGAGGAGTTGACCCTCGCTTTCGTCGGGCTGACCTCGGAACGAGAGCTGGGCCGCCTTGGCGACGAGGGCACAAACTTCCATGTGGGTGCCGGCGAATTCGTCGGCCAGTTCACCCGCGTGCTCCACCAGTTCATCGGCCTCGCGTTCGTGGCCGCCGGCGTACAGGACCGCCGAAACGGTGGAATCCATCATGAGGTCCTGATGCCGCATGTATTGATTCCGAACCATCCGAACCAAGCTCATCGCCGTCGGCGCCGCCTCGGTGGCCGGCATGTGCCCGCCATACCAAAAGGCTTGAGCACCGAAGAAGTCGACGACACCGTTCGAGCTGAGATCGGACTCGTCGGGCAAGTCTGCCACATTCAACAACGGAGACCCCTCGAGCACGGCATCGGGGTTGAGCGAGTCCATGGCCAGATTCGAGTGGAGCATCGCGGCATCGCCCTCGAACCCAACAAACTCCTGGGCGGCGATCGCGAGCGCGTCCGCTGGGCGACCATCCACCAAGGCAGAAACCGCACGGTGACGAGCGAACACTGCGTGGGCGAGGGGCCCACCCGATTCGGCGAGCCGTTCCACCCAACCGGCCAGGTGAGGAGCCCCCGGAAATCCATGTAACAGACCGTGGATCTGTGTAGATCTCCAGAGCGACCTGACGGTGAGGTCCAGGTCGCCCTCGGCTTCGGCGGCAGCCGCTACCGACTCCAGGTCCTCGATCGAGCCGTCGAGGCTGTGCACCATCTTGCCAACCGCAACCGTGAAACGACCAAGGCTGGATTGCTTCACCTCGTCTGGGAGAATCGAAGCCAGAGCGAATACGTCGGCCAGCTGGGTCACCGACAACGTGTGCCCGGTCGCCTCGTCTGCGGCGGCGGCAAGTCCTTCGAGATCGCCGGCGTCAGCGTACGCCTGAGCGGCTGGCAGCAGGCGGCCAGCGGCATGCAGATACTGTGCTCCAGCCCGGAGCTTATCGACGCGAACGGCCGGGCTGAGGACTTCCGCCAGAGCGGGCTTCCATAGCGCATGGAGTCGGACCGTTTCTCCATCAAGCGGGGCCAGCGGGACGCGCGAGAGCAGTTCAGGCAGCTCCGATTGGATGCCCAAGGCCTCGGCGAGCCCTCGGTCAACTTCTTCAAACAGGGAGATGCTGGCCAGGTCGGTTCGTTCAGTTTCTCTGAGCGGACGGAGCACCTCTTCCCACAGGAACGACGCCGAGTCGCTAGAACCCACGGTCCGCATCAACGCGGCGAGCGCGGGCCAGCGGGCGCTTTCGGCCGCGGCACCGGCAGAGACTTCGGGTCCCAGAACCTCCGCTACCTCGTCGTCGGTAAGCGCGAGGTCGTCCTCGCTCAGCCGGACGATCTCGTTGGCGGCGACGATTCGGGAGATCGACAGGCCGACCGGCAGTCGGGAGGCGATCACCATGTGCCCGTTTGCGGGAAGATCGCGCAGAAGTTGATCAATCCACTCGAGGCCGCTGGTTGCAGGTTGGAGTCGGTGGAGGTCGTCCAAAATGATGCAGACGTCGGTCGGCGCCTCCGACCACACGGTGTCGACCACCGAGCGCGGCTTGTCCTGCCGTCCCAATGCCTTGCCGAGGGCATCGAGGATGGCGGCGCTGAGGGCCGCGGGTTCAGACACCGCCGGATGACAGCGGACCAGCACATCAATGCCATCGGGCTGAAGGGAGTTTTCGGCGATGGCATGGGTCAGCAACGTGGATTTTCCGAATCCAGCCCCGGCCTCGATGATGGTGAGGCGGGCATCGAACCGCTCCGACAGCCGTTTAAGAAGGCGCGGCCGCAACACGGGTTCGGGAGACTGCGGCTGGGTCACCTTGTCATTATCGGTCATATGCAGGGAAAACCTGAAAATGCCGTACGAGGAGGAGCAGTGCATATGACCTGCTCCGTGCCGAGACGTTCCGCCTCGCTCGACAACTCGTTTCCTCGTACGGCGAGTCGAGAGTATGTCAGTGCCCTGTGAACCCACGCGAAACCACTGATAACGGGGCTCCAATCACAACGCGAAACCGAAGGACTTAGACAGCATCGAGAGCGACCGATAGATTTCTACCATGACCGGCGCCGCGTTTTTCGACCTCGACCGCACCCTGCTGCAGGGAGCGAGCGGCCCGTTGATCTCGGGCGCAATGCGTGCCGAAGGCATCCTTCCCGACAAGCCGATCCGTGGCGAGAATCTCCTGTTTGGCATCTTCAACGTGATCGGCGAGACCCTCCCATCGATGGCGCTGACGCGGGTGGGTGTGCGGGCCACGAAAGGCTGGTCGGTCGAGAAAGTCAAAGCGACAGGCCAACGGGTGGCTCCGGCGCTGGCCGAAGCGGTCGAACCTTTCGCTCGAGAACTGATCCGCGATCACAAGGAAGCCGGTCGCAAAGTTGTGCTTGCAACTACGACCCCCTATGAGCTCGTAAAGCCCTTCGCCGACCTGATGGGCCTCGACGGAGTCCTTGCAACCAAATATCGATCGGTCGATGGCGAGACCTATAACGGCACCGTCGATGGCGAATTCGTGTGGAACCGAGGCAAGGCGCGCTGTGTCAAGGCATGGGCGAAAGCCAACGTGATTGATCTCGCCGACTGCTACGCCTACTCCGACAGCATCTTCGACCTCCCCATGCTCCGCAGCGTTGGTTTCCCCACCGCAGTGAACCCCGATCCCCGACTGTGGGCGCTGACGCTGGTGAACGGATGGCCGGTGCTCTACTTCACCGCTCCCCCAGGCGTACCCAAGCCTCTGGGCGTTGAACCTCAACGAGTGGTGGCAGAACTGGTACGGCCCGAGATGCTGCCGTGGATCAAGATCAACGTTGAAGGGCTGGATCAGCTAGAAGACGTCGCCGGCGCACTGATCACTCCTAACCATCGCAGCTACATCGACCCTCTGGTCGTTGGTCAGGCCGTGAGCCGGGTCAACCGCCCGGTTCGTTTCCTCGCCAAGAAGGAAGTGACGGATGCACCGGTTGCCGGTCCGATCGCCCAAGCGATGGGCGCCATTCGAGTCGATCGCCAAGAGAAGACGGGCGACCCTATGAAGGAAGCGGCACGAGCCCTACGAGCCGGAGAGATCGTGGCGCTGTTCCCCCAGGGCACGATCCCTCGGGGCCGTGAGTTCTTCGATCCCAACCTGAAAGGTCGCTACGGGGCCGTGCGCCTTGCGATCGACTCGGGTGCTCCGATCGTGCCCGTTGGCCTCTGGGCTACCGAGAAAGCATGGCCCCGAAACCGAAAGCTCCCGTACATGCTGAATCTCACCGATCCACCGCAGGTAACGGTGCGTTTCGGCACCCCGTATCACCCGGCAACGAACGATGCTGATGCCGAGACAAAGTTGCTGATGAAAAAGATCGTGGACCTCCTACCGCCGGAAGCAAAGCAAGCGCACGAGCCGACTGAAGCCGAGCTCGCCCGCACGTTGCCGGGCTAGCGCTTACCGAAATGGGTATATGACCGCTTTCACAGGAAACCCGATACCCACAGGACCCTGGCCTGATCTAAGGTAGAGACAGATGCATCTCCCCCTTTGATGCAAATGACGCCGAGTCGGTTTCCCCCTTTCCAGAATCGGCGTCAGAAAGCCAGCCCCTCGGGCTGGCTTTCGTTCTTTTCGTGCCGAGTGCTTTGACTACCGGCTCGCTTCCCGCCCACGGAGACTCGGCCTAGGCCAAATCGTCCCGGAGCACCCCGGTATCGACAACGATCTCACCATCGAGTGCAACGGTGCAGTTGCGCAGGGGCAGGTCGAAATGTCCTCGGCAAAAGCGCCCCGCGGTTTCGTTGGCGCCGGTCGACACCAACGCATTGCCCGCGAACGCTCGAAGTTCGGTGCCGTTGATCTGCGATTTGTCCCACATCGCCAACGCTTCCCATCGTGCGGCGGTGTTCATGCCCCAACCCACGTGGCTGATGGCGTAGGCGTCGGGTTCATCGAACGCGGCGAGGTAGGACCGCATCAGTTCCGCGTCGTGACCTGCACCAGCGATATCGGTGACATAGTCGTTGACCAGGGTCAACGTCACCGGCTCTCGGATGTACTCCTTGAACGTCAGGTTGATGTCGCCGGGGGCCACGACGATCGTGCCGTTCACCGTGTTGGCCGCCGGGAAGGAAAGAACAAGGCCTCCCGGCCAGTGGGCGATAGTGCCGGGCTGGTCACACCACCCATACGAGCCAGCGGTGAATGCTCCCGGGAGCTCGATGGTCAGGTCGGTGCCCGCAGCCGACGTGATGGTCATCACCTCTGCCTGGTTGAGCAGGTGGAGACCGGCATCGACCCGCGATTTCAGCGCCGGATCGTGCGCCCAGCGCTCCACGTTTTCGGGGTGCTCGTCCGAGATCATAAGGACTCGGGCGCCACCGCCAAGAATGTCGCCGAGTTCGGGTGCGTGCAGCAGACCCTCGGCGGTGCAGTCGACCACAAAGTCCGCAGCGGCACAAGCGGCAACCGCAGATCGATGACCAGCAAGCGCCAGCGACGCACCAGTCGACCGAATCGGCAATGGACCGGGGTTGGCCGGCGTCGGCATTCGCACCTCAGCCACCGCGGCGCCCATCATTTCCAGCGCCATTCGGGCAGTCGCAACGATACGGGGGCTGCTGCTTGCTTCGGAAAGAAGCACCGCTACCTCCCCGGGCTGCAGGTTGCAGGCTCGAAACTGCTCGGCATAACGGTTGACCCAGCGCCATTCGGCATACTCGGTCATGTTGTTTCCTCGTCAAACAACCGCGCTGTCCCCAGCCTCTGCAGGCAGACCTCCACACTCCACGGAAGCATCGTGGCCCCGCAGCGGGCGTCTCGATACGCCCGTTCGATAAAGCTGGGTCGTAGCATCGACCGTCCGCCGCAGATGCGAATCGCCGTCGACGCCACTTCGGGTGCTCCCTCCATGGTGGTAACCATCGAGGCCCACGCTTTGGTGACTTTGTCCGGCGTTGGATCGACCGAGGTGTCGGCCAGCGCGCTATAGCAAAGCGCCCTGGCCTGTTCGTAGCGAATGTTCATGTCGGCCCAGCCCTGTTGCTTAATCGGGTGGTCTCGACGGTCACTGGTCTTCAAATACTGCTCGGTGAAATCGAGAATGCCACGCATCAGACCGAGGTAGGAGAACGACAGTGTCATGTAGAAGTAGGGCCAGCGATCAGCGGCCTGGTTAAAGGCGCCCGGTGGGAGCCACTCATACTCGTGCGGGACAAACACCCTGTTCATCACCAGGTTGCGGCTGTCTGTGCCACGCATTCCAAGCGGGTCCCAGTCGCCTTCGATCGAGACGCCCTCGGCCTCGTGAGGAACGCCCATCAGTCGAAGCCGATCGTCGCCCGGCACCATGCAGAGCACGTTGTGGAACGTCGATGCACCCGACAGCGAAGCAAAAATCTTTCGGCCAGACACCAGGTAGCCACCATCGACTGGTTCGGCCTTCGTGGAATAGCCGCTAGTAGCGCCGGCCGAGACGCCCTCGGAGAAGGGCTGGCTGTGGATGTGATGATCCTCGACGATTCCGCGCCAGATGAGTTCACGTCGAGTATCGAGAAAGGCTTTGTCGTCGGCAGGAAGGTCGAGCGATTCGGCCACTTCGCCGACAAGCAAGGTGGTGGCAACGTGCATGTTGTAGGTGAGGCCCGTCGTCGCACAGTGACGACCAAGTTCTTCCGAGGCCAACGCATAGCCAACGAAATCGCCGCCGAGCCCGCCGTGACTCTCGGGGATCACGATCCCCAGCAGTCCGGCAGCCTTCATATCTTCCCAATTTTCGTAAGGGAACGTGGCGTCGCGATCGATCGCATCCGCTCGCTTGGCGAAGAGAGGGCCGAGCTCGGCGACTTTCTCGACCAGCTTCATTCGTTCGGGAGTTCGTATGTCAGTCATGATCGCCTACCTCGGGAAGGGTTCATTGTCGGTCAGCAGGAAGTGGCTGACAAGTTCGTTGAATCGTTTTGGATCTTCGGCTGGCGACAAATGGCCGATTCCGTCGAGCACATGAAAGTGTGCGTTTGGGAGCCCGTCGGCGAGGACCTGCGCATAGGACACCGGAGTCTCCTCGTCCAGTTCGCCAACGATGACACAACAGGGAATTTCGATCTCGGCCAGCTGAGACCTGATGTCGTTGGTCGGTAGGCACATCACGGCCGCCCGGAACCCTTCCGGCGAAATCTCGCTGAAAGCACCGATAGTCTCCCACCGCACCCGGCCGGCCAGAGGCTCAGCTGTAATCGCATCAACGATTACCGGGGCGGCGTCGCCCAGGGTCCGACCCGCGTCGAGAGGGCCGAGCCGAGACGCGATCCAGTCGGTCGCTTTCGTTCCGTCCATTCCAAACGCTGGGCTGGTATCGGCGAGCACCATCCGGCGGACTCGATCAGGGAATCCCAGGGCGGTGTGAAGCGCATGCATTCCACCGAACGACAGGCCAACGAGGTCCACCTGGGGTAGATCCAAATGGTCGATGAGCGAAATAAGCGACTGCGCTATTCGTTCGAAAGTGAGCGGCTCGATGAGCCGGGAGTCGCCGTAGCCCGGCATATCCCATGCGATACAACGAAAGCGGTCCTGAAGCGGTCGGAGTTGGGCTCCCCAGGCGCTTCGGGTGCCGCCCAACCCGTGGAGGAACACCACCGGCGGCCCGTCGCCACACTCCCGCCAGGCCACATCGAAATCGACGTGGTCAACGAAATCGGGCGAGCTCACCGGTTAGAGCGGTTGGTTGTCGTGGCGCCGAGGGCGTAGCCGCTCGCGTTTGCTCGCCAGCATCTGTAGGGCCGAAATGACCTCGAAACGAGTCACCGCCGGTTCGATCACCGCAGTGATACTGCCGCGTTCGGCCGCGGGATACGGCGTGAGGTAGGTGCCCTCATACTCCGCGACGTGTTCGGCTTTCTCCTCTTCGGATGCGCCCCGATGAAGAATCTCGACCGCCCCCTTGGCACCCATCACGGCAACTTCTGCGGTTGGCCACGCAAGCATGATGTCGTTCCCGATGTTGACCGAGTCCATGACGATGTAGGCGCCGCCGTAGGACTTGCGGAGGATCAAACCGATTCGGGGCACCGTGGCCCGCGCATAGGCAAAGGCCAGTTGGGCTCCGTGGCGGATCATTCCTCGCCACTCGAGATCCTTACCGGGCAAGAACCCACTGGTGTCGACCATGGTGAGGAGCGGAATGTTGAATGCGTCGCAGAACCCTACGAATCGAGCGCCCTTTTGACTAGCCGCAATATCGATACTTCCGGCCATCGATTGGGTCTGATTCGCAACAACACCAACGACCTGACCACCCATGCTGGCGAACCCGGTGACGATGTTTGGCGCCCACTGGGCCCGAAGCTCGGTGAACTCGCCATCGTCGGCGATCGATTCGACTACGTGCCGAACGTCGTAGGAACCGGTAGCGGTCTCGGGGAGCAGCTCGCCCGCCTCGGGAGTTGGCCGGTCGAAAGGATCGTCGGTCGGAATGGGGGCAGCTAGTTCGTCGACATTGTTTGGGAGATAGGACAGCACGTCCAGTAGGTACTCTTCGCCCTCTTCGGCTGTTTCCACCACCGCGGCCGCAAGCCCGCTGCTGCGCTGATGAGCGCCGGCTCCGCCCAATTCTTCGCCCGAGATGTCGGTTCCGGTGAAGTCTCGGACCATGCGGGGCCCGGACAGGTAGGAGTACGCCTGAGAAGTGAAGACGACCACGTCGGCAAGACCGAGCAGGAACGAGGGTCCAGAAAGCACCGGGCCATCAGCGACCAAGAGCATTGGAATGATCCCACTGGACTTCACCATTTCCTTGGCGATACGGCTCCATCCCACCGATGGCGCCAGACCCTCGGCGACATCGACGCCGGCGGCGCTGAGGTGCCCGATGATCGGAAGCCCTTGGTCACGGGCGGTTCGAATACCGGCCTCGACCACGGCGCAATCGGCCTCGCTCAGGGTCGTGCCGTGCTGGGATCCCAACAGCGAGATTCGCATGAACCGCCGACCGTCGACCACGACCACGCGGGCCTTTGAGGTGGCGGGCGTTGCCGCACGGAGGTCGATGACCCCGAGTTCCGCCTCGTCCTGATCCTGTCTTCCGGCGTTCGCAACCGCACCTGCCATGCAATGTTTCTAGCCGATTACGTGGCCGTTTCTCGCCGTATCGGCGAGAATGCCGCCGTGCTCGGCGAAATGACAACCAACGAGGTTCCCACTGAACCGTTGGTCATCATCCCATTAGGTGCAACCGAACAACACGGGCCCCATCTCCCGCTGGATACCGACACCCGAATAGCCGTGGCCTGGGCCCACCGGGTGGCCGAGCAATTGCACTCCGAGGACCGTCGGGTGATCGTTGCACCAGCGTTGCCCTATGGCGCCAGCGGGGAGCATCAGGGCTTCGACGGCACCATGAGCGTCGGCAACGAAACACTGACCTCAATCGTGGTGGAACTGGGCCGATCGATGCGGTCATGGGCCGGTGGACTGATCTTTCTCAGCGGACACGCCGGCAACGTGGCGGCGCTTCGCGAGGCGGAGCGAACCTTGGTGGCCGAGGGCGATTCGATGGTGGCCCTGGTGCCGCGACTCGCTGGCTCCGATGCCCATGCCGGCCACACCGAGACGTCCATCCTTTTGTCGTTGAGTCCCGAGGTGGTGCGCCTCGATCGAGCTGAGCCAGGCTGCACCGACCCGATCGAGGACATTCTCCCCGCACTGGTTGCCAACGGTGTGATCGGTGTTTCCCCAAACGGCGTGTTGGGTGACCCCACGGGCGCGTCGAAGCAGATCGGCGCCCACCTCTTGGACCGTCTGGTCGAGCTCGCAGTGACCACCATCGAAGAGCGACTGTTCGTTTAGGGCCGAATGGAACCATCTCCGTATGGAGAACTACGGTCCCCATATGAATTACGGAGCGGACACGGTGACGGCGCTGGGTGAAGCAGTAGTCGGCCGCCGACGCGAGATCGAAGTTGTTGTCGCCGCTCTGATGTCGGCTCGACATCTTTTGCTCGAAGGTCCCCCGGGCACGGGGAAGTCCACGCTGCTCCGGGCGATCGCAGAAAGCTCCGGGCAGGAACTGGAGTTCTGCGAAGGTAACGCCGACCTCACCCCGGCGCGCCTCAGCGGCCACTTCGACCCCGCCCAGGTTCTGCAAGCTGGTTACGTGAAAGACATCTGGATCGACGGACCGCTGACGCGAGCGTTGGTAGAAGGGCGACTGCTGTATCTGGAAGAGATCAACCGAATCCCCGAAGAAACGCTCAACCTTCTCGTCACCGTGATGAGCGAAGGTGAACTCACCATCCCACGCCTGGGTCGAATCGAAGCTCACCCCGACTTCCGATTCGTTGCTGCTATGAACCCGTTCGATGCGGTCGGGACCGCCCGGATCTCCGGCGCTATCTATGACCGGGTGTGTCGCATTGCGATGGACTACCAGGCCGACGAAGACGAGCAGGAGATCACCGGGCGGGCGGCCACGTCGACGGTCGATCCCACGGTCGTCGCCAAGAGTGTTGCCTTGGTACGGTCCACCCGTTCCCACAAAGATCTTCGTGTTGGCTCATCGGTCCGGGGCGCGATCGATCTGGTTGTGCTCAGCAACGAACTGTCGACCCTTCGCGACCACGACGCCAGCCCGCGGAGCATTCTCCTGGATTCCGCTCTCTGCGCCCTCAGCGGTCGGGTTCAAGTACAGGACGGCGTTACTCGCACCGCCGAGGACATCATCACCGAGCTATTCGATGAGGCCTTTGCCCCCGAGGACCCCGCCGATGAAACTGGCGAGTCGAGCACCAGCGAGGATTCTGACTCGGGAAAAGTGACGGGCCGTCCGAAGACGACGGCCTAGACACTCCCCCGACCGGAATCGCCGGCCCATCGCCAGGCGACGAAGACGAACGGATTCTCGAAGGCGACGATGCCGACAACGCCATGGTCGAGCAATCGCGGCGAACCGTGAACCGGCGCAGCCTGGAACGGAACGAGCGATTCTCCGATATCTCACCAGAGGTGGGCCAGATCGACATCGTCGCTTTTGATGAGTTAATGGAAGAAGAGCCCGATGAGGCTCTGACCATGCTGGCTGCAATGTCGCAGGCGACCGACGTGGAATTAGCGCGGTTCGCGAAGCAGCTTGCATGCCGGTTGGTCCTCGACGTGGCCAGGCTCGGACCCGCCCGCAGTCGGGGAACCGGGCGTCTGGTCAGAATGCCGGCGTCGGTTGATCGAACCGATCTCGATATCGATGCGAGCATGGAGGCCATCATCACCGCACGCGCTGATCGTCGTCCGGTGGCGCTCGACGATCTCACCGCCAGCGGGTGGCAACGGCCGTCCACCGCGCTGTGCCTTCTTGTCGACCGCTCTGGTTCTATGAACGGTGAACGGTTGGCGGCGGCAGCACTAGCGGCGGCCGCGTGCAGTTATCGCGCACCGTTCGAATTGGCGGTGATGGCATTCAGCGATCGTGTGATCGAGATCAAGGGGCTACAGGAAAAGCGTGATATCGAAAAGGTCGTGAGCGATGTGCTGAGCCTCCGGGGCCACGGCACCACCGACGTGGCCCTGGCCCTCAAAGGCGCGGCGCGCCAACTGGCCACGTCTACCGCCCAACGGCGGGTCACCGTTCTCCTCTCCGACGCCGAGGTGACAGCCGGTCGGGATCCCATCCCGATGGCACGGGCCCTAGACGAGCTGATTATCTTGGCGCCCAGCGACGAGGCTCGATACGCCGAGGATCTGTCTCGTTCGGCGGGCGGGCGGCTCGGCCTGCTCGACGGCCCCTCGAGCTTGGTAGGCACGCTGCGGAGCGTTCTGGCCTGATGTCCGCCCTGCGCCTGCTGAACCGTGGTCGGCTCATCTACGGTGGCTCGCCGCCTCGCTTCATGCGGTTGACCGACGCAGGGGCGACCAATCTCAACGACTTGTTAGCCGGACGAAGCCGATACACGGGCTCGGCACTCGGGGAGCGGCTCGTCGACGCCGGAATCGTCCCTCCTGACCGGCCCGATCCCGATGCCGACCTTTCGAGCTTCACCGTGGTGATTCCCCACTTCAACGATCCTGATGCGGCGATCACGACGCTCACCGCTCTTTCCGCCAGGATCACAGAGCCAGATGCACAACCGATGACTGTGATCGTGGTCGATGATGGATCAGAACCACGACACCGGGCCGAGCTCGCCCTGCAGATCGATCTGCTTGACTCGCCTGACCTCGATATCCGGCTCGAGGTAGGCGATACCAACCGTGGCCCGGCGGCCGCTCGCAATGCGGGCACAAAGAGCCACGCCGAAGAGGTCACCGTATTTGTCGATAGCGGTGTGACGATCACCCGGGCCTCGCTGGAGTCGCTCGTAGGTTGGACCACCGTGGCCTCGGCGGTTGGCCCTCGGGTTGTGTCTATGGGTCGAGCTGGTGCCGTTGGTCGTTTCGAACACAGCAACTCGGCGCTCGACATGAACTCGGTGTCTCACCTCAGCGACCAAGCGAAACCCCAGCTCGTGGGCCCGGCACGGACGGTCCGCTATTTGCCCACCGCGGTTCTGGCGATCCGGACCGATGCCCTGCGGGACATCGGTGGGTTCGATGAGTCGATGCGAACCGGCGAGGACGTGGACCTCACCTGGCGATTGGCTGATGCTGGACATCGGGTGGTTTTCGACCCTGCCATCGTTGCCGACCATGAACCGCGATCGTCGGTTCGAGCGTTCGTACAGCAACGGTATGGCTACGGACGTTCCGGCGCTCCGCTGGGGCAACGGCACGGAACCGCGATTGCACCGGCGGTGGCTCGTGTGCCGCTGTTGGCAGCTGTTGCCGCGTTCCTGTTCGCTCCTGCGAAGTCCGGCGTTGCCGTGGGGGCGGTGGCGGGCTTGTTTGACGCGGCCGAGACCGCTCGACGTTTTACCGCGATGACTGGTGGCTATCCCTCGGCGGGAGCGCTGGGTGCGACCGAGTCGGTGAAGTTCAACATGGCGGTAGCTCGCTGGTGGGTTCGGGCGTCGCTTCGGGCCTGGTGGCCATTGACGATGATTGCGATGGTGCAGCCGTTTTCGGCTCGGCTACGAGCCCGAGCCGCGGGTGTTCTGGCGCTTCGTCTCGCCGACTTTGCCGCGACGGTGGGGGTATCGAATATTCCCATGGCGGTGGCAGACGAGGTCGCATACGGCGCAGGTCTGTGGACCGGCGCAATTCACAGCCGCTCCCCGCGCGCTCTACTCCCCCGCATTCTCAACTAGACCTCGCCCCGAAGATCCCGACCCACCACAGTCCCCGCCCCGAGGCGAGTCTGCGGGTACGCAAGTGATGAAGCGAGGAGCGCCAGCGACGAAGTGAGGACATCACTTGCGGAGCCGCAGACGATTGCCCGGAACCCGTCTGGAAGACCCCGACTGGAGGTCAATTACGGTGCGATGAACAGGTCGAGAAGTTGACCGTTGTCGAGGAGCGTGGCGCCCTTCATGGCCGCTTCGGCTGCGAGGTCCATGTTGTCGGTGACAACGACCACAGGCCACTCGGTGGGGTAGGTGTCAATGAGGCTGACGATTTGTGCAGAAACCGATCCCGATTCGTTGGTGACTCGCACTCGGACCGAGCGGGAGTCGGGAAGACGGTCGATACCGAAGTCGCGGTCGAGGAGGACATCAGGAGCCGCACCGCTGGTGCCGGCCATCACGCTGAGGTAATGCACGAGGTTTCGTCGTTGCTCGACGCGGTCGACGCTGGGCCAGCCCATTGCGGCGACGGGGTCACCGTCGATAAGAAGCACGGCGTTTTCGGTGTTCACGATGTGGCGGGCGCTGGCAAGTGAGTCGGCGGCAATCTCTCCGGGCACGGAGATGGGACCACGATCCATGGTGGCGGCTTCGACCGATTCGGGCAGTTGTTCGGTGAGCGTCTCGCTGGTAGCACCCATCGCACCGGCTGCGGCTCCGGCTACTCCGACGCCGGCGGCGGCCAAAAGGCCACCCTCGACGCCACCACCGGGGAAGTTGCTTTCTTCGGCCACATCGGCTGCAGCGTCGGAAACGGCATTGTTCTGGTTGGGGTTGGAGAACAGGCTCGTCAGTCCGCCACGGTCGGCGGAGGCGCCGGCATCGGCGGCTGCTTCGGCGGTGATACCGGAGCCGGGAAGGTCGTCGGTTTCGGAGGGTTCGAACGAGGCGACGGTCTCGGCAACGAGGGCGTGGACTTCGTCGATGTCTTCGACCTCGGGCGCTTCGGGCATCTCAGCGTCTGACATCTCGACGTCGGGCATCTCAGCGTCGTCGAATTCAACCTCGGGGAGTTCGCTCTCGGGAATCTCGGTTTCGAGGGCTTCTTCAAAGGCGGCCGAGTCGATTTCTGCGTCGATGGCAACCGCATCGGCGTGATCGACCACGTCGGCGGTGTCGGACATGACCAGCGGCGAGACATCGTTGACTTCAATGTCTGCACCGTCGAAGTCCGGAATGAAGTCGTTGGCATCCATTTGCGGGATCATCTCGTCGGGGACGAGTTCATCGGCGTCGGGTGCGTGGATGTCCATCTCGGGTACATCGGGCGTGTCGATCTCGAAGGCTGCGTCGACCTCGGCAACCTCCATCTCGGGCACCTCGGGCATGTCGGCTTCAAACCCAGGAGCATCGTGGTCGCCTTCACCGGCCGAGGCCGCGACGAATGCTGCGGCGCCAGCGAATCCGGCTGCACCGGCCACCTGCCCCGGTGCTTCGTCGAGCATCGTGGGAACGCTGGCGAAATTCTCGGCCGTGTCGGTGGCCTCATCGGACTCGTCGCCTGCAGTCTCGGCTTCGATGTCGAGTTCTTCGACGTTCTCGACCGTGTCTTCCACTGTGTCTTCCGCCGGGTCTTCCGCTGTGTCTTCCACGGTGTGGTCGGCGATGTCGGCGACGTCGTCATCGTCTGCGACGGCTGGAATGGCTGCGGGAGCGGCGAAGGATGCCGGGGCGGTGTATTCGGGAGCATCGGGGGTTTCGAACTGTGAAAGGTCGCCGACGATGTCGTGGTCGGCGGGCATGGCCTCTACCGACGACTGGAGCTCTTCCATTCGTTCATTCAGAACGTTGGCTACCGACTCTGCGTCGGTCATGTTGGTGTCGAGCTTGGCCATCTCGCCTTGCAGCGAGGTGACGGTGGCGCGGACGGACTCGAGCTTGGCCTGGAGGGCATCTCGTTCGGCGGTAACCGATGCAAGCGCCACCTTGAGAGTTTCGATCTTCTGGGCGTCGGAGGCGTTCCGATCGCTCAGGGCAGAGTTCACTCGCTCCATCTCGGCCTGGGCCTTGGCCTGCGCACCACCCAGCGCATCTACGTGGCTTTCCATCGCTGCCCGAGCCGCGATCGCGGCCTGGAGTTCGTTGACCGAGGTGCCAGCTGAGCTACGGGCTTGTTCGAGCTCGGTGGTCAGCTCTTGCAGGTTGCCTTCTGCGGCAGCGAGCTTCTCTTCGGAGGCTGCCAACTTGGCGGCGGCTTCTTGAACCTCGGCGGACAGGCTGTCCTTGTCGCTGCTGAGACTTTCGCGCTCGGCAGCCAGTTGATTCTTTTCCGACTCGAGCTGGGCCTTCTCGTTGGAGACGGCATCCACCTTGGCTTCGAGATCGGTGAGCTGAACCTTGGCTGAACCTGCGAGCGAACGAAGGCTCTCAAGCTCTTCAGCTAGTTCGGCGTGTTCGAGAATGGCAAGCTCTTTGGCCTCTTGGGCGAGGTCTCGTTCGGACCGGGCGTGCTTGAGGTCGGCGTGCAGGCTGCGTATCTGGGTGGTGAGCGATGACGAGGTTGAGGCACCAGCTCCAGCGGCTGTGGCGCTGGCCAGAGCAGAACTCAATCCGGTGTCGTCCTCGGACTGTTCCAGGCGACCGGCAAGTCCTTCGACCTCGGTCCCGACCGCTTCGCGTTCGGTGGACAGTTGTCCCACGAGACTCTTCAGTTCATCCATCTCACTGCGGATCGACTCCTTGGTAACCGGGCCATCGTCCTCGACATCAGCGGATGCGGTTTCGGCCTCGGATGCGGAGCCATCGAAAGGGTTTGTTTCGGCCTCATCCTCCTGAAGGCCACGTTCCTGAGCGGCGTCGCCGTCGCCGTCGGCAGTCAACTCGGCCTCGCCGTTGAGCCATGCCAAAGCGGAAGCGCCCACGTTGTCTTCGGTGGCTTCGGCAGCCACACGGGTCCGGAACTCTTCGTCTTCGGACAGCACCTGCCGGGCCACGGTAAGGGCGCGCTGGGGGTACTGGCGCACGTAGAGGAACATGCGCATCGGTGCGGGCGGATCGATAGGTGGATCCTGCTCTACGCCTTCGCGGGCCACGCGAAAGGCGAGTTCACACGCTCGATTTAACTCCTGAGAATCCATTGCTCGATAACTCCCGAATAACCTTCTGGTCGACGAAAGGCATTGCGCCTTCCCTCATACATCGACGTTTCATAGGCGAAGTTCAGTAGCAATTTCGGATGTCGCAAAATTGCCTCGTTCTGAGCTACTGAGCATCGCCGCCGAATTGCCCTCTAAGCAGTCGACTCTAGTCAGCGGAAATTCGGCCAACCAGTGGCACATCATCCCTTTATGCAGCCGCAGCGGGCGTGTCGGCGCCACCTCTTGAAAACGAACATGTGTTCGTCTAGTTTGCAGCGATGTCGTTCGCACTCGCCACCCAACCCCCCGCCGGCCAGATGTTGCAGCAGTCGCTCGACGGTTTAGGAATCCCGTTGGCCGAGGCAACGTTCTGCGTGCTCGATTTTGAAACCACCGGAGGCAGCCCCGATTCGGATGAAATTACCGAGATCGGCGCAGTCAAAGTGTGCGGGGGCGAAGTAATCGGGACGTTCCAAACCATGGTGAATCCCGGACGAGGCATTCCTCCGCAAATCAGCGTGATTACGGGGATCACCCAAATGATGGTCGTGAACGCTCCGACGATTCATCAAGTCCTGCCAACGTTCTTGGATTTCATCGGCGGCAGCGTGATCGTTGGCCATAATCTGCGTTTCGACATGGGCTTTCTCAACGCGGCCATCCGGCGATGGGGCGGCCCCATGCTCGGCAACCAACGCCTCGACACGCTAGCTCTGGCCCGACGCCTTCTGAACGACGAGGTACCCCGGTTCAAACTGGGCGAGCTGGCGACGCGGCTACGGCTCCCCCACCAACCGTCCCATCGGGCTCTAGACGACGCATGGGCAACCGTCGATCTGCTCCACTTTCTCATCGAGCGGGCCTCGGCCTGGGGGGTCACGGGTCTGGACGACTTGATCGCGCTGCCAACGGTCGCGGGCCATCCGCAGTGGAAGAAGTTGTCGCTGACCACATCGCTTCCGCGCAAGCCCGGCGTCTACTTTTTCACCGACGCCCAGGACCGCGTGCTCTATGTGGGCAAGGCCACCGACCTCCGTTCGCGGGTGCGCAGCTACTTCAGTTCCGAACGGCGACGCAAGATCCCCCAGCTGCTCCGCGAGACAGCGGCGATCAGGCACGAGGTATGCAACAACACGCTGGAAGCAGAGTTGCTGGAACTGCGGTTGATTCAACAGCACACACCCCGGTTCAATCGCCGCGGCACGCGGCCCATGAAGCCGAGCTTTGTGAAGCTAACGACGGCCGAGGCCTATCCGCGGCTGGCCGTGGTCCGAAGCACCAAGGGCGACGGCGTCTACCTCGGGCCGATTTCCAACCGTCGAACAGCCGACCTGGTCGTGGAGGCATTGCAGTCGGCGTTGCCGCTTCGACGTTGCACCACCAAGATCGGTCGCAATGGCAAGGCGAAACGGGCTGGCCTATGCACCGCAGCCCAGCTTGGCAAGGCGGCGTGCCCGTGCACCGGTGAACTTCCGGCGGAGCAGTACGCCCAGACCGTGTCGGATGCAGTCCGACAGATGACCTCGCACCCACATCTGGTCCTTGACCGCTTGTCGGAACGAATGGAGCACCTTGCCAGCGAAGAGCGGTTTGAAGACGCAGCCGCCATGCGAGATCGGGCGAGCGCCTTCGCCAACACCGTCGAGCGTTCCCGCCGACTGGAAATGGTCTCCAACCTAGGGCGCGTCTCGCTTCAACTGCCCGGCAAGAACGCATCCGTCGTCCACATCGACACTCGCGATTTTTCGCTGGAGGAGTGTCTGCTCGTTGGGGGATGGCTCAATCGACACGCCAGCAAAGCTCGGGTTCTTCAGGGGTCAGATGCGCTCAGTTCGAACTTGCCCCGGCTACCCGATTTCAAACCCCGCACAAGCCCGACCCTGAAGGATTAGCGACCTCCAGCACCTTCGGTGAGCGCCCGGTACAGTCAGATGCCGTATGCCCGAGCCTTCCTCTGACAATCAAGAGATTCTCGACGCGGAGAAACTGGTTCAAGAACGACTGGGCGATCATCCGCTGGACTTTGCCTCCCTCGACGCAATCTCGAACATTTACCGGGCCGCGGCCGCAGTGAGCCGGAGGGCTGAGCGAACCGTCCTCGCCGACTACCGACTGTCATGGGGTGGCTTCACGATCCTTTGGGTGTTGTGGGTCTGGGGCGAGATGGAGACCGCTCAATTGGCGAAAGAATGCGGGATCGCCAAGGGAACGCTCACGGGCATGCTTACGACGCTCGAGAATCGTGAGCTGGTGCAGCGCAGCCGGGCCACCGATGACAAGCGACGCATGATGGTGCAGCTGACCGACAGCGGCACCGAATTGATCGCCGAGCTCTTTCCGCGGTTTAACGCCTACGAGGCCGAGATGTCCGACGGGCTGTCCGTCCAAGAGAAACAGGACCTGGCCCGGTCGCTTCGAACGGTGATCACCAACGCCACCGACGACTGAGACGACCCCGCTGCTGGCGCGTCACCGCAGTGCCAAAGTTGAATCGTTTGGTAGCTAACGATTACACTCCGGCCATGACCGAACTCCACGGGCTCATGTATCCACGGACTCCCACTGGTGCCGGCACCATCCTGCCCTCGCCACCCTGGCACTACAGCGGCGAGATGCTCACCGTCGAGTTTCGCACCGACCCTGCCAACGTGGCCGAGCTGCTGCCCCACCCACTACAGCTGGCCGACGACGACCCCGGCGCAGTCGCCATCATCTGGGCCGAATGGCAAAGCTGCAGCGACAGCTTTGAGGAACTGATGGACCCCGCTCGCGCGCAGTACAAGGAGGTGTTCGTCGTCGTTCGATGCAAGTACGAAGACCAGACCTACAGCCGGGCGGCCTACATCTGGGTCGACAAAGACTTCGCGATGGCCCGCGGTCACATTCAGGGCTACCCCAAGAAGATGTCGGAGATCTGGATGACGCGGGCGGTCACGATCGGCAAGGCGGGACCCCGGCTGGAGCCCGGCGGGAAGTTTGGCGGCACCCTCAGCACATTCGGACGACGCATCGCCGAGACCCGGTTCACGATCACCGGCACCGCTGACTCGGCCGGGTTTGTGAACGGCCACCCGATGCTTCACACCCGCCAAATGCCGGCGATCGAAATGGACGGCCGGGATTCCTTGGACGAACTGGTCACGATGCGGGGATTCGATGTGGAGCTGGGTCCGGTCTATTCCGGCGATGCCGAGCTCACCTTGTTCGACTCCCCCACCGAGGAGCTCACCCGCTTCGGCGAGATCGAGATGATCGGTGGCTTCTACCGCCAAGTTGGAAACTCGATGGGCCCTGGCAGCACGGTGTGGGCTGCCCCGAACCCGATGGCAGGCGACTCATCGGAGGGTGGCCGATGAGCACCTATGCGGACAATTACCTCGCCGACCTCGGCCCCGATGACGCAGACATCACGAGCCACGACACCTACACGTCCGGCGTTCCCCACGCCACGTTCAAGAGGTTGCGGGAAGAGGATCCGGTGCATTGGACCGAAGAAGCGGATGGCTCGGGGTTCTGGTCGATCCTGCGTCACGACGACGCAGTGGCGGTGAGCCGAGACGTTGCCACGTTTACTTCGTCCAAGGGCATCCGCCTCGAAGAGATGGACGAGGAAGAAACCAAAGCCCGGCTAACGATGATGGAGCTGGACCCTCCCGACCACACCCGATACCGCCGAATGGTGAGCAAAGGCTTCACCCGACGCAGGGTGCTTAGTTACGAAGAGGGCATACGAGACCTTGCATCCGAGGTGTTGGATCAGGCTCTCGCCGAGCCCGAGTTCGACTTCGTCCAGGCGATCGCTGAGCAGCTGCCGATGCGCATGCTGGGCCGGATGCTAGGCACGAGTGACGAGGACGGGCACAAGCTGGTCGCCTGGGGTGATGCCCTCCTCGGCAACAGTGACCCTGACTTCACCGACTTCCCGGTCGACCTCACCGACACCGAACAGTTCCGCATGGTGCCGTTCCGCAGCCCAGCATCGATTCAGATCTTTCAGTACGCACAGCAGCAGGCTGAGCAGCGGCGGCGCTGTCCAGCCGACGACGTGATCTCGCAACTGCTTGAACCGGCGAACGACGGCGAGCCCCTCACCGACCACGAGTTCAACAACTTCTTCACGCTCATTGTGGCAGCCGGCAACGACACCACCCGATACACCATGACCCACGCCATGTGGAGCCTCATGAACCATCCCCATTTGTGGGATGCATGGAAGGCCGACCCGGGCCTTACCGACACCGCAGTGGAAGAAGTGCTGCGTACCAGCTCGGTAACAATGCACTTCCGCAGGACCGCCACCGCCGACGTTGAGATCCGCGGCAAGCAGATCAAGGCAGGAGACAAGGTGGTGATCTGGTTCAACAGCGCCAATCACGATGCCGCCAAGTTCGACAACCCGTTCCGTTACGATCTGGCTCGCCAGTCGAATGACCACATGACTTTCGGTCGCAGCGGCCCCCACCTCTGCCTGGGAGCCTGGCTCGCACGGATGGAGGTCCGAGTGCTCTTTCAGGAACTGATGAAGCGTGTGGAACGAGTGGAACCCAACGGGCCCGTCGAGTATCTGCGGTCGAACTTCATCGCCGGGATCAAACACCTACCAGTAAGGGTGACGCTCAATGGGTGAGATCGTAGGAGGGGCCGTCGTTTCGCACGTGCCCCCGCTGGTATTGCCCGAAGAGATTCGGAGAGAGCTGAACGACGGCGAAGACACAACGCTCTATGCCGGGCTTCATGAATTACGGGCCGAGAAGCTTGCGCCGGTCAAGGCCGACACCGTAGTGGTGATCGACACTCACTGGTACACCACCATCGAGCACATCGTGGCCAGCCACGACCGTCGCCAGGGTTTGTACACCTCCGAAGAACTTCCTCGGGGCATGTCGCAAAACCCCTACGACTTCCCCGGCGATCCCGAGCTCGCGAATGCGTGGGCTGCCACCTCAGAGAGCCGGGATGACACGTGGATCACGGCCATCGATGACCCGTACCTTCCAATCCAATACCCCGTCGTCAACCTGCTGCCGTTCCTCCAGGGCGACGAGCGTTGGATCTCCGCTGGCATCTGTCAGACCGCCGACGAGATTGACTTCCTGCTGTTCGGACAGCTGCTCGCCGAGGCGGTGAGCACCCTCGATCGACGCGTCGTTGTTCTCGGGAGCGGAGGGCTGAGCCATCGATTCTGGCCGCTACGGGAGTTCCGCAATCACGAGGCCGCTGACCCCGAACTCCACATCCGCACACCCGAGGCTCGCGCCGCGGACCGTCACGTGATCGAACTGATGAAGGCGGGTGACCATGCCGCCATCGTGGACTTCCTCCCCGAGTTTCGCCAGCACGGACCAGAAGGAAAGTTCGGACACTACCTGGTGATGCTCGGCGCGCTCGGAGGCCGCGAGTGCACCAGCAAGGGCACCCAGTTTGGCGAGTACGAAGCGGTGGCCGGCACTGGTCAAGTTCACATGTGGTTCGACGTCTAGTTCAGAATCCGCAAGAACCGGGTGCTAGGAAACCAGCAGCCCGGTGCCCAGAACCGCCACGATTGCACCGACCCACGAACCGATGGCAGGTGCCTCGCGCGTTGCTATCCAGAGCAACGGCAACATCATGATCGGCGTCGTGGACGAAAGCACCGTTGCAGGTCCCACGTCGCCAACGCTCAACGCGTACAGCAACATCGTTGTTCCAAAGACCATGGCGAGGAGTGCCGAGGCCAGCAGGATCGCCCAGTACCGCGGCGTCATCCTGGCCCGACCGGCAGACTTGGCAACGCCATCGAGGGGCCTTGCCAGGAGCCACAACAGCGGGGTCGCGATCAGCACTCGCGCGGCCGCGATCGGCCAGGTGTCGGCGCCAGCATCGAACACCGGTTTCACCAATATTGCACCCGTCGCCTGGCCAAGCGCTCCCAATAACGCCCACGAAAACGCAGTGACGGGGTTGCCGACGATCTCCTCGAATCGGTGCGTCTGGCCCGGTCGCGATCCGAAAAACACCGCCAACACGACGCCGCTGACGATCAGGACGGTGCCCAGAACGCCGCGTGCGGTCCAAGTCTCGTCGAACACGATCGCACCGATGATCGCTGCCATTGGAGCGTTGGTGGTGAACACGATGGAGGTTCGGCGCGGACCGAATCGGGCGAATGCGGTGAACAGCGCGGCGTCGCCGACAACCAACCCGAGGCACGCCGAAGCTAGGAGGAGCAGCAGGGTGCGGTTGTCGGTAGGAATCGTCCCCCAGTCGCCGACCACCGAGGCAATGACGACGAGGAAGAGCGAGACCCACAGCATCCGAAGCCGAGTGAATCGGGGCCCGCCAAGTTCACGCGAGGGCCCTGCTGCGATCATGCCCGACAAGGCCCAACAGAATGCGGCGCCTAATGCGGCTACTTGAAACGGCATGAGCCGGTCACCGTAGATCGAAAGGGATGTCCAACGGCGAAGATTTGTTGATGTTTGTGAGGTTTATGGGGCGATGGAGATAGCTCCGGTGGGGCAGGTGCTGATCACCACTTGAGCTCGATCGGGTGGCAGCAGTCCGGTGCCGACGACACCCGCGATCACGGTGTCGTCGTCGACGAGGAAGGTCTCCTCTTCCAACATTTCGCATTGACCTGACCCGATGCAGACATCACTGTTCACGACCACCTTGACCTTGTCGCTGGAATGGTTGCTGGAATCGTCGCTGGCATCGCCGGTTGGCGCTGTGTCTTGTTCACTACTCATCGGTTGCGTACCTTCTGACTTGTCAGCACGGGACGCGTCCCGCACCATCCATATCGTTTGGTAGCAAACGATAGCACCAATAGGTGCGACGGTTAGGATCGGAACCAGACGCCACTTTCGGTCGTCTCATCGATATGGACCTCACCTCTCGACGACAATTTCTCGCTCTGCTGGCGGCCAGCGTGGCCGCCTCAGCCTGCGGGTCCACAGCTGCGATCGATAACGCAACGCCACCTTCCTCGACCACGCCGATCACACCCGATCCAGTGGGCATTGAAACGATCACCAACTCCTATGATCGAATGTCGCCCAGTGGCAGCGGGCTCGATGGGGTACGAGGCGACCGCCAGCTCACGGCACAACTATTTGCAATGCTCGGCCAGGACACCTCATCGAACTTCATCTTCTCGCCCTACAGCATCGCGACGGCCTTCTCCATGCTGCTAGCCGGTGCTGGTGGCCTGACGGCTGAGCAACTCGCGGCCGCTCTGGGCGCCACCGACCAAGACTGGCATGACGAACGCAACGCACTGGATGTTGCGGTCCGGACCCCACCCTCGGAGATTGAGGGGGCAGAGCCGTTGGAGCTGGACATCGCCAACACCCCGTATGGTCAGGTTGGCTTCGACTTCGAAG
>CALHFG010000066.1 GCA_938029215.1 uncultured Acidimicrobiales bacterium
CGCGAAACCAAGACCCGAGACGACCCCCAACCCGAGCGCTGCCAGGGATAGCTCGCTAGGAATCACCAGTAGCGCAGCGGCGCTGGTGACGATGGCAAAGAACTGCATCGGGATCGTGGCTGTGATCGGGCTTTGCGCCAGCGCGACCCGTCGGCCAAAGAGATCCGAGGCCCCGATGGCCAAGGCCGTCAAGAGCCCAAACAACAATCCCAACGGTGGGCCCCCTTTCGACCGGTTGAATCCTACGCCGTGGAAGCATCGGCGAACGCAAAGGGCCCGGCGCAAAATGCGCCGGGCCCTTCGACACAGAGCTGACGAGGTCAGCTCCGTGGGAATTACTTAAGCTCGACTGCGCCACCGGCAGCTTCGAGCTTCTCCTTGGCCGCTTCGGCGTCGTCCTTGTTTGCGCCTTCGAGGATGGCCTTGGGGGCGCCCTCAACGAGCTCCTTGGCTTCCTTAAGACCCAAGCTGGTGAGCTCGCGTACGGCCTTGATGACCTGGATCTTCTTGTCGCCAGCGCCGGTAAGCACCACGTCGAAGTCGGTCTTCTCTTCAGCAGCAGCGGCGTCGCCGCCACCACCGCCGACGGCTGCAACGGCCACGGGGGCTGCTGCGGTCACGCCGAACTTCTCTTCGAACTCGGTGAGGAGCTCGGAGAGCTCCAGCACGCTCATGTTCGCGATTGCATCGAGGATTTCTTCTTTGGACATTGTTAACTCTCTTCGTTCTCAGTTGCAGCGTCGGCGGGTGCCTCGTCTGCGGCGGTTGCGTCGGCCTCTGCTTCTGCAGGGGCGTCATCGGTGGTTGGTGTGTCGTCAGCGGCTGGTGCTTCTGCGTCGGCTTCCGGTGCAGCTTCTTCTGCTGCAGGAGCGTCTGCGGGAGCGCTGTCACTCGCTGGAGAACCAGGAGCGCCGCCTTCGTCGATAAGGGCTTTGAGCAGCCCGGCGAAGTCACGGGGGACGGCCTGTAGGAGACCAGCGAACTGCTGCATGGGTGCGGCCATAAGACCGGCAAACTTGCTGAGCAGAACCTCGCGTGGCTCGATGTCGGCGAGTCGCTTGACCTCGTCGGCATCGATGAAACGACCTTCGAAAAGGCCGCCCTTGATTACCAATTCCTCGTGAGCTGCGCCGAATTCTTTCAGCGCTTTGGCGATGGTGACGACGTCGACGTCTACGCCCTCTACGGGGTCGGTATAGGTCAACGCGGTCGGGCCGGAGAAGAGTTCGTTGAACTCCTCACCCAAATCGGCCTGTGCGGCGGCACGGCGGGCCAAGGTGTTCTTATAGATCTTGTACTTGCCGCCAGCCTTGCGCAGGTTGATTCGTAGCTCTGCGAGGTCTGAAACCGAGAGTCCTCGATATTCCGACACCAGTACGACCTCCGAATCGGTAAACCGACCCTGGATCTCACTGACTGCAGCGACCTTTTCGGGTCGAGCCGTTCGTCCTTCGCCTGTGGTTGTGCTTTCTGTGCTCATTGCACCTCCTCTCATTATTGCTAGTTGTTGGATGATGGGGATTCGTCGCCGATCCGCATCAACCAACACCGCAACCTTCAAAGAAGGGAGAGATGCACAGCATTCGCAAACCGCCTCACTGGGCCCGGAAGCAAGCTTCCGCTTCGCGCACGCTTCAGTCCGAAGAAAGAAGGCACGCACCCAAGGTCTCTGGCGAGAACTTCATCAGTTGTGAGCCGTTGATTGTACCTCGCCAAGACAGCCAACCACTCCGCCAACCAACACTTCGTAACGTTGCCGCCGCGCAGCAAGGCAGCTGCGAAACCGTTGCGCGGTAGCCCGCAGGCCAGCGGAGCGACTCCGGGTAGATCAGTGATCATCGAGCCCCGAAGCGCTCAGGAGTACGAAAGCGTTCGCCACGCTCCGCTCAGGTGGAGCGAATCGCAACGAAACAGTTAGGGCTTTTCGTCCAGGCGGGCCGGATCGAGCTTGATGCCGGGGCCCATGGTGGAAGAGACCGAGGCCTTCTTCATGTAGCGACCCTTGGCCGAAGCAGGGCGTGCCCGGTTGAGCTCGTCGACGAGCGTGGCCAGGTTGTTGTGCAGGGCAGCGGCGGAAAAGCTCTTCTTGCCGATGGACACGTGCACGTTGGCGAAGCGGTCGGTGCGGTACTCAACGGTTCCACCCTTGAACTGGGTGACAGCGTTGGCGACGTCAGGGGTGACCGTGCCGGTCTTGGGGTTGGGCATGAGGCCACGCGGCCCAAGCACACGGCCGAGCTTGCCGACCTGAGCCATCATGTCGGGAGCCGAGATTGCGAGATCGAAGTCGAGCATGCCGCCTTCAACCTCAGCAACCAGTTCGTCGCCACCAACAAGATCGGCGCCAGCAGCCTTCGCCGCTTCGGCAGCTTCGCCCTTGGCAAAGACCGCCACGCGGACGGTCTTGCCGGTGCCCTCGGGCAAGGCGACGGTGCCCCGGACGATTTGATCGGCTTTGCGAGGGTCAACACCCAGGCGGATCACAACATCGACCGACTCGTCGTATTTGGCCGACGGAAGTCCGTTCAGTAGTTCTAGTGCTTCGCCAGGTCCAAACATCTGGTCCCGGTTGAACTTCTTGCTGGCGTCGGTGTAACGCTTTCCTTTAGCCATCTCTGGCTCCTTTCGCCTTTACGGCTCCCTCGTTGTTGTTCTGAGCAGTAGGGGCGAGGTGTATCCCTCCACATGCCGATGCGACCGGTCCGAGAACGGAGTTCGGTCACGAATGATCAGACGATCGAAACGCCCATCTGGCGGGCGGTACCAGCGATCTGAAGCTTGGCCGCTTCGATGTCGTAGGCGTTGAGATCGGGCATCTTGAGCTCGGCGATCTCGGTCAGCTGGGCGTCGGTGATCGAGCCGGCGTCGTCGGTCTTGGGGTTCGATGCACCCTTGCCGATACCAGCGGCCTTCTTGATCAACGTTGCCGCGGGCGGGGTCTTGGTGATGAAGCTGAAGGTGCGATCTTCAAAGATCGAGATCTCAACCGGCACGATGTTGCCGCGCTGGCTCTCGGTCTTGGCGTTGTAATCCTTGCAGAAGTCCATGATTGCCACGCCGTAGGGACCGAGCGCGGTGCCGACGGGCGGGGCAGGAGAGGCCTGGCCAGCGGGGATTTGAATCTTTACGACTGCAAGGACCTTTTTCTTGGCCATGACGACTTCCTAGATCTAAGAGAAATTGCTGCGAATCTTCGCGACACAGCGACTGAATATGATACGGCCGAGTGAGCGCGTATCCCAACGCGCGCTGCAACGCTTGGTGACGGGCCCCTGTGCTGCATCGCTAGGCGGTGACACTTCCGCCCTGCCGGGTGAGCGGAGGATATCTTGGACCGGTGACCTCAGACGATCCGAACCGCCAGCTCACCGTCGTTGGCGACTTCGCCTGGGACATGCTGATCCGCACCAACTCCGAGCTCCAACGCGGCGGTGACACATTTGGCGAGGTCGCTCTCATGCCTGGGGGCAGTGCGGCAAACGTGGCCGTCTGGGCCACCCGGTGTGGCCAAAACACTAGTTTCGTCGGAAAGATCGGGCGTGATCGGTTCGGCCAGTTGGCCCGTGAGAACCTGGCATCGGAAGGGCTTACGTCGCACCTAGTCGAAACTGGGGACCACCTCACAGGCTCGGTTGCGGTCTTTGTCGATCACACCGGCGAACGATCGATGGTGTCGGGTCACGGGGCCGACTTCTTTCTCCTGCCGTCTGAACTCCCCCGACCACTCTTGGCGCGGTCATCCCACGTTCACCTGACCGCGTGGTCATTCTTCACCGATCCTCCTCGGTCTGCGGTGCAGGAAGCGGCCCGGGTTGCCGAGGAGACCGGTGTGACGTTGTCATTCGACCCTGGGTCGTTCCAGATGATCGAGGAGATGGGGGTCGACGCGTTCTTGGCGGTCACCCAAGACCTAGGAATGGACATCTTCCTTCCGAACAAGGAAGAGGGGGCCACCCTCACCGGCACCACGGACCCTCCTGAGATGGCCCGGGCCCTCGCCGAGCTCTATCCAACTGCGCTTATCGTCCTTAAGCTTGACGCTGACGGGGCGTTGGTGCTGCTCGACGACGAAATCCACCCAATCCCACCGGCGTCGAACAACCTGGTGGACGCCACGGGCGCAGGGGATTCCTTTGCCGGCGCCTTCCTCGCGCACTATCTCAAACACGACTCGCCCATCGAAGCCGCCCGATTTGCAACAAAGGTTGCATCATGGGTGATCGAGCACGCTGGCGCCCGTCCTACCGGCGACCGCCGGCTCACACAAATCATCTCCGAGCGCTGATTTCTGCGCTGCGAGCGCAGCGCAGAAGCAACTCGAGGTAGCCGCCGCGCAGCAAGGCTGCTCGAGCGCGTTAACGATGCTCCCCGCAGGTGGCCGAAACGACCCGACCGGAGTCACAGGAAAGTGAGCCTCGAAGCTGTTCCAGTTCTGTTGCGTTCGCCACGCACTCCCCGGAGGCGAGTGGAGGCAAAAGTTACGGCTTGCGTACCTGGCCGAATTCGAGTTCGACGGGGGTCTCGCGACCAAAGATGTTGACGAGCACCTTGAGTTTGAGTTGCTCGACGTTGATTTCTTCGATCTGACCTTCGAAGTCGGCGAAGGGGCCTTCCTTGACCTGCACGGTCTCGCCCACTTCGTATTCCATCTTTGGCCGACCCTTACGGACGGTCTCGGTCGCCTCGTCGGCTTCGGAGAGGAACATCTCGACGTCTTTGCGCGGAAGTGGCGACGGCTTGTTGCCAGCCCCCACGAAGCCGGTTACGCCCGGAGTGTTCCGAACTACGAACCAGGAATCGTCGTCGATGCGCATGCGGCACAGGAGGTAGCCGGGGAACATCTTTTTCTCGACGAGCTTCTTTTCGCCGTTTTTGAACTCCACGACCTCTTCGGTGGGGATGACCACTTCAAAGATCCGGTGTTCCATGTTCATGGATGACGTTCGGGCCTCGAGGTTGGTGCGAACCTTCTTCTCGTAACCGCTTTGGGTGTGGAGTACGTACCACTTTCCGGGACGGTCATAGGGAGACTGGCGGGGAGCCGGGGCTGCTTCTTCCTCGTCTTCGTCTGCACCGACTTCATCGGCGGCGTCCTGGGCGACATCTTCAATGGCGGGCGCTTCGTCTTCGGGCCCGGCATCGTCCGCCGGCGCCTCGTCGGCAACCGCGTCCGCTGGCGCGTCGTCGGCCGCAGGGACTTCCTCCGCGGGGATCTCGGCTTCGACCGTGGTCTCGGCGGCGTCTACTACTTCGTCTGCCACGGGATCAGAATCCACGGGTTCTTGAACGTCAGTCATTCTCAGTTAGCCAACTTCAGGATCTGGATGATCCCCTCGCCGAATACGAAATCGAAGCCGGACACCATCACCATGAACAACAGCAGCGTCAAAAGCGTGACGATGGAGTAGTTGATGACTTCCTGCCTCGTCGGCCAGTTTACGCGGCGGAGTTCGGTATTCACTTCCCGAACGTACTGAGCCGGACCGACTCGCTCGCTACGGGCGGGGGCTCGTGCTTCGCTGCGGGGTGCCGCAACGGCATTACCCTCAGCGTCCATGTGACCCTGCTTCTGCAGCATCCTCCGCTGCTCGCGGTTCATCGCCATGTGATCGAGTTACTTTCCTGTGGAGTCAACGAGCTTCCTTTGGATGTCCAAGCATCCCACAAGTTGGGTCGTTCTTGGCAGATAGCAGGGCACGAGGGACTTGAACCCCCAACACCTGGTTTTGGAGACCAGTGCTCTACCAATTGAGCTAGTGCCCTAAGGGATCCATCATCGTAGCAGCCCCGATCTACAGGCGGACGTCGTTTGTGCTGATCGCTAGGGACGCACGCCTTACCCAGCGAGCCGTTGACCTTTGGAACTCAGCTTCGAAACCAGCACGATCGCGCCTGCTGCACCCGCGGTGGCGGCCGCCGCAATCCCACTTACGTAGGCACGGCGACGACTCGGTCGCAGCTGAATAACCGTTGCGGGGGGTCGAACGCTGTCCAAGATGTCATCGAGAAGGCGCTCATCGGGGAGGACCGTGATCGTTTTCAGCGACTGCAGCTCGCGATGCACACGGCGGTAGTGCACTTGCTCGGCCTGACAGGACAAACAGGTCGCCAGGTGGTGGCGAATCGGCAGCGGCAAGAAATCGTTCGATGCCTCATCGGGCGTTTGGGCGAGATGCAGAAGTACGTCGTCACACAGCATGGGCCTCGGCCTCTTCAGAATCTTCGTGCGTATGGAGGATCTCCCGCAGGCGCTTTCGAGCCCGATGGAGACGTACCTTGGCAGCAGATTCTGAGATACCGAGTTCGGCCGCAATGGCTTCGTGCGAGAAATCGTATATGTCTCGCAGAACCACGACGGCGCTGAGCTTGGGAGGAAGGCCTCGCAATGCGTCAGTCAGCTGGTTTCGCAGCACGCCGGTATCAGCCCGAGCAGCTGGGTCCAGCTGCGGGTTGTTATCGGCGATAGGTGCGTCTTCTGGCATGGGATCATGACGGTGCTTGTGGCGCCGTCCAAGGAGAGTGCTCGCACAGTTCGCGGTGATTCGATGCAGCCATGTCTTGAACTGCGAATCGCCGCGGAAACGGCGCAGGCTCTTGTGGACCCGTAGGTACACCTCCTGCACCACATCGCGTGCATCCTCAGGATCCCCGGTTAACCGGAAGGCCAAGGTGTATGTGTCGACATACGTTTCACGAACAAGCTCTTCAAAGGCGCGGTGGTCACCGTCTTTTGCCTTTGCTACAAGATTGTCGATTTCTTTCGACACGTTCCTTAGACCCCTTTGGTCCCCAAATGGTTACCGACTAGTCACATGTACTTACCGGAGAAGACGTAATTGGGAGGGTAGCAGCCCCGCCTGCGATGTTGCGGACATGTGACAACGAGCCCTTCCGGACCACGGATAGTGGTCGCTAGGGATCGCTATCACCTGAAGAACGCGACGCTGTCTTGCGGTGTTTCCCGAACGGTCGTTGTTCGCTGAACCACTCCCCCGTCCGGATGGGTTGCGCTGTCTGTGTTTGAACAGCCCCCAGACTCGACGCGCTGGTAATTGAGCCGAGCAGCCTGCACCTGAAAGAGATAGCCGGATTGTGTTTCAACCGTCGGATCGGTCCATAGAACCGACGTTGGCGGGCCGCCGCAGTCGGCGAACACCTCGCTCCACACCATCGGGGCGCCAAGAGCGTTTCCCCCACCCTCGAGGTCGCGAAGAACAACCTCGACGCCACTGTCGAGATCGGTGACCGATCCCCTCCATCCGCCTTGGGGACCTGGCTCAACACGCAGCCGGTAGTCGATTCCGGCAGCCCACGGAAAGTCGCACGTGTTCGGATTGCCGAGCGAAGACGGCAGCAACAACTGCCCGCCCAGCTCTCCGCCGTTTTCGTGATAGCCACCCCAATTTGCAGCGGTGTTGCCGGGATACCCAGCGTGATGCTGGAGCCCAAGGTGTGCGGCACCGGTTCTGCGACCGTCGTCGAGGAACGAAGCTTGCAAGGCCCAAAAGTACAGATCTGGTGTGGTCGGAGGTTCCAGCACTCTCAATGTGACGGCCACCGACCGAAGAGGTTCGGGCGGAACATCCCAAATGAGATGCATGCTCGACGCACCGTTGCTCGACGTGGGACGCCCGGTTGTTCGTTCCGTCGGCGGCTTCAGAAACCGTCCGAAAAGGCCCGAGATCATCCCGGCACTTTCATGAGCTGCTCCACAGCTCGACGCTACACCCCCGAGCAGAATCGCCAACGCGGAACCAGGAGCTAGCGAATAATGTGCAAGCCGTCCAGTGCCTCTCCGCCCACGCCAAAGGCGGAACCGTCGAAGAACACGTTGTTCGTTCCACAAGACGTCGCCTCGCCACTCGACAGCGGTGTGCAACCGAAGACGTCGGCACCGGTACCGGTGACATTTGCGAGGGCGAACGTCCCGCGGGTTGTCAGATACAGGTCACCGACTTCGTCGAACCAGGCCCCTCCAGTGTCCTCGCTGCTGGAGTTCGCCAGCCCAACATCGGAGCCATCGAAGAATCTCGACCAGACGCCCGACGTGTCCGACCCCAGAGCCGAGGGAGTAAATCGAATGAGGTCCTCATCAGCGATTCCAGATAGGCCGGGCACCGATGCACCACCGCTTGTGCTGATCAGAATGTCTCCGTTGGCTGTGAGCGAGACCGCATCCACGTCCTCCCCATTCGAGGTGAGACCTACATCGGAACCGTCGAAGTACAGCTCGAACGTGCCCGCTGTTTGTGAGCCCGTGCTTGTTGGGATCAGCCGGACGATGTCGGAGTCATCGACCGCGCCGACATCCGGGAGACTTGAGGCCGAAACGATTGACATCAAGATCGAACCGTCCGGGTTGATGTGGAAGGCGTCAACATCGCGCGCCCCTGCCCCACCCAAGCCAACGTCGGACCCATCGATGTAGAGAGACCACGACTGGGCTGAAGTATCGAAGACCAGGATGTCCTCATCGGCAAAAGAGACACCGGCAACCGATCCCCCCGAGGATGATGAGATAAACACCTGGTCTCCAGCGCCCGGAGGCGGAGCTGCCTCAACCGTGATGACCACATCATCCGATGCTGTCGCCCCATCGGAATCGGTGACCGTAAGCGTTATGACGTGGGTCCCGACAGTCAGCGCAACTAGCGGTTGTGGCCCGGTCGCTACCTGAGACCCATCCACCTGCCAGACCACGCTTGCTAGTGGACCTTCGGCGTCGCTGGATGCGGTCCCATCAAGGGGCACCAGTTCTGAGCCACTGTTATCGGCGTCGACAATCGTCCGGTCCGGCCCCGCGTTGGCGGTCGGCGGGGAATTCGACGGCAAAGGCGCAACTACGACTTCGACGGTGTCGGAGGAGGTCGCGCCCTCGTCGTCGGTGACGGTAAGCAGAATCGTGTGCGTTCCGATCGTGAGGTCGACGACGAGCGTGGAGGGATCCGGAGGTGGTGACGTCACTGTTACGACCACGGTGTCAACATCGGTGGCCCCCTGATCGTCGGTGACCACGAGGGTGAACGTGTAGGACCCAGGCGCTAGCGTCTCGACGAGCGAGGCCGTTGACCCGACGACGGTCGCCCCAAGTCGCCATTGGTACGCAATGATCGATCCATCCGCGTCGGTGGATGCAGAGGCGTCGAGCATGACGGACTCGGATCCGTTGCCGTCGGCGTCGGTGAGCGTCTGGTCCGGTCCGGCATTGGCGGTCGGCGGCGCGTTGACCACGCCGGTCGTTGGGGCCTGGATCGATTCGACCCGCAACGTGGCCAACCAGAAGTCGGCCGTCGCGGATGCGCTCGTTTCGAACCGCAACGTCACCGTCGACGCGGTGGCTGGCCACCACGACATCGAGATCGGGAGCGCCGAGCCTCCGTAGAACGTGAACTCGCCGTCGGCAAGTTCGGCTCCCGTCAGACTGAAGTAGTCGGTAAAGGGTCCGCCGTCGACGCTCGCCTGGACGCTCAGAACATCACCGGCAGCGAAACCATCGGCCCGGCCCCAGAACGACAGGTCAAGACCGGTTGTCCCCGGCGCCGGCGTGAATGTCCGAGACAGCGAGGCCGAACCCGTCATCCGCACGTGCGGCGGATCGGGGAAACTCACCGCGGCATTTCCGAGCTGGACCGAACCCACCGTCGCCCAACCATCGAGGGTTGCCCACTCCGCAAATTCGAACGTCTCGGGAGCAAGCTGAGGGAAGATCACCAACTCGTCGCCTCGTTCGACGCCCTGATTGTCGGTCACCACGAGGGTGACGATGTGCCCGAACGCCGCGTTGGGACTGACAAGGGGCAGCTCGAACGTTGCCGTCGGGCCGCTCCCAAGAAGCACTCGGTTCGATCCCTGGGGCGAAACGGTCGTGGTGTACCACTCGTGAGACACAACGGATCCGTCAGGGTCGAACGAGGCTGAGCCATCGACACTAAAGGTGATTAGACCGTCGGCATCGACGTCTACGACATCCTGATCGGCTCCAGCGATCGGCACCGGAGGCAGGTTTGGGCTAACCGGAAATGCCTGACCGTTGTAGAGGAAGGCAGCTCCCTCGTTCTCCTGCCCGTTGTCATAGAAACCCTTGCCCACGATCACGTCGGCAAACCCATCGTTGTCGACGTCCCCCGCGTTGGACACATCAAACCCGTATCGATTCGTGTCGCGAATCGCATCGGGTTGCCGAGCCTCGAGGCGACTATCTGCTGAGGCGGTGGTCGTCGCCGTTATTCCTTGTGGCCCGCCTCGGAAGACATAGCCAACGCCTTCGAAGGGTTCGCTGCCGGAGTACTGGTGCGCGCCCACGAGCAGATCATCGAACCCGTCGGCATCTACATCACCGGCCCCACTGATCGAGGCGCCGAGGGCCTCGTTTCCAACGGTCCCCAAGATGGTGGCATGGGCCTGATCTACCGATGAGACGCCGAGTCCGGCGGCACTACCCAGAAAGACATACACCGCACCCTGGCCGGTAGGAACCGTTCCAGGGTCGAGTTGACGACCGGGAATCGACGCCACGACGTCGGCAAATCCGTCGCCGTTGAGATCGCCAGCCGCTTCGACGACGAAACCGATTCCCGCGCCTCCGATCGACGAGGACACCTGGAGCGGAGGGTTGGCGAAAATCCTGTCGTCGGCGTCAAACACATCCTGGGCAACGAGGCCCGCGGGCCCGCCAAGGTAGAGGGTGAGTTCGGTCCCTCCGACCACGAGATCATCGAACCCGTCGTTGTTTACGTCACCAGCTCCAAGACCCCGGCCCACTTGCGCATCGACTGGTGGTAGCGGCTGGCCCGTGTCCTGATAGGGAAGAATGATCGAGTCAGCGTCGGAGAATCCCGACCCGGTGATTCCATCGGGACCACCATGAAACACGAGAATCGCTCCGTAGTTTCCTGAGCGATCGTTGATCGGCACGGCGGGCGGGAAGAGCGTTCCTTGCCGGGGAACGCTGACAACGATGTCGCTAAACCCATCGCCGTTCACATCACCAGCGCTGTCTACGTATTCACCCATTCCAGAGGTCAACTGGTTAGCGAAGATCGCTCCGTCGGCCTGAGCTGAACCAGTGGCGGTCACGCCGTTGGGACCACCGTGGAAGACGAACGCTGCTCCATCGACGGCCAGCTGGGTGCCGGGGAGAACGCTGTCATAGAAGTGCGAACCGACGATGACGTCGGCAAAGCCATCGCCGTTCACGTCCCCTGCCGAAGAGACGTCGTTGACCGTGGCGCCAGCCTGGTTCATTTCAATGATCGCATGGGCATTCGATGGGTTGGACCCCGTGGGTCCATTGGGTCCACCCAGGAACAGCAGCGCTGCGCCCTCGGCGAATTCGGATCCGGCATCCCACACTTCGGACCCGATGATCACATCAGCGAATCCATCGCCGTTAACGTCCCCGGCGCTGGCGGCCGAACCCCCGAATCCGTTTGGAACGATCCCGGGAGGATCGGGTTGATTTGACTCGAATAGAAAGTCATAGTCCCCGCCGACGACGGCATTCGCCGCAACGAGCGACCGACCGGGAGCCGAGAACCCGCCGAGCGGTGACCCTGCCTCAGTCCACTGGTAGGAAACGATTGTCCCATCAGGGTCGGTGGAAGCGGAGCCGTCGAGAATCACCGTTTCGACACCGTTGCCGTCGGAGTCGATCAGCATCTGATCCGGACCGGCCACCGCGATCGGCGATTGATTGGTCGGAGGCGGCGGAGATGGGTTGACAACAATGCTGACCTCGTCCGTGGCGGCCGCTCCGTCGTCGTCGGTGACTGTAAGTGTGACGGTATGAGACCCAACCGCGAGGACTACCGAGCCCGTGGGTCCCGATGCGATGACCGTCGTTCCCTGGCGCCATACGAAGTCCACGATCAACCCGTCGACGTCGCTACTGCCCGTTCCGTCCAGAACTACCAGTTCAAATCCATCTCCATCGCTGTCCGCAACGACCTGACTCGCCCCGGCGTTGGCAGTCGGGGCCTGGTTGGAGGGCGGCGCAGAAGGGGAACACCGATCCAACTCAACGGCCACGGTTTCGGCACCGTCGCTCACTTGGGTGATACACGTCGGCGAACTGAACGGTGAAAACCGAAGGTCAAAAGAGCCGTTCCCGTTCGCGGAACCAATGGTGATTCCATCGGCGGTGATCGGGGCATTCGGGATGGCGTCGTTGCCCTCTACCCGCAGTTCATTCCCTCGAAGCTCACCTTTCCCAACGCTCAATGCGCCGGCCGGTGTGGTGATACCGAGAACAGAAATCAAGGCAGCTGCAGAGATCACCGACAGGGTGCGTGAAAGTCGAGCCATAGCGAAATTCCCCTTTCGATACAGCGGCATCGAGCAGCCGCCGCTCCCTTACCGTCGTGGCGGACCCGCATAGGGTCAATGCGACCTTGGTCCTAGTACCCGCGAGATCAGCACCACGTACCTGGATGTTTGGACGCGAAAAGACCCCGCTGAAGAAGCGGGGCCCTTCGCTATCCCGGACCGATCATCCGAGACGTTGTTTGTTCCTGATCGTTACTTGATGATCTTGGTGACTCGGCCGGCGCCGACGGTACGTCCGCCTTCACGGATAGCGAACCGAAGACCCTCGTCCATAGCGATCGGGTTAATCAACTCGACCGTCATCTCAGTGTTATCACCAGGCATACACATCTCCGTACCAGCAGGCAACGTCACCGCACCCGTGATA
>CALHFG010000067.1 GCA_938029215.1 uncultured Acidimicrobiales bacterium
ACGCGGCGTTTGGATTCACCGGTGAGGGTGGACACAAGTGCAACAGCGTCGCGTGTGGATGAGCCGTCGTTGATCTCGGCTTCGAGCAATCGAATGAGATCTTCGTCGGTGCGTACTTCGGGCTCGACGTCGTTGGGGCCGACAATGATGACAAACTCTCCCTTTGGCGGCACGTCGAAGAAGTGTTGGTACAGCGACTCGAGCGTGCCCCGTTGCACGTCTTGGTGCATCTTGGTGAGCTCTCGGGCAACGGCCGCGGTGCGGTCTTCGCCGCAGACACCCGCGAGGTCTTGGAGGGTGCGCACGAGTCGGTGCGGTGCTTCGTAGAGAACGACGGTGCGCTTCTCGCGGGCGACCTCGGCCAGTCGTTCAGCTCGTTCGGTACCGCGGCGAGGAAGGAATCCTTCGAAGACAAACCGGTCGGTGGGGAGACCAGAAAGGACCAGCCCAACCACGAGCGCAGTAGGTCCGGGGGCGGTGTCGATCGTGAATCCTGCATCGATCGCAGCCGAGATGAGGCGAGCTCCCGGATCGCTGATAGCGGGCATCCCCGCATCGGTGGTGAGAACGACCTTCTTGCCTTCGTCGAGCGCGGTGAGCATTTTGTCGATGACGCCGTGTTCGGTGTGCTCGTTCGCCACCAGCATCGGTGGCGCCGGGAACCCCAGCTTGGAGATCAGACCACCGGTTCGGCGCGTGTCTTCACACAGCACCAGTTCAGCTGCGGCCAGCATCTCCCGCGCTCGATCGGTGATGTCACCGAGATTTCCTAGTGGCGTGCCGACCAGGGTGAGAACACCGTTCATTCGCATTCCTCGCTGATTTCCAGAACATCACCGGGCTCGATGCCCCAGTGATCAAACGCGCCTCGTTCTGCCTCCAAAACAGCGCGTGCATGCAAGTGATAGCCGCTGACGCGGTTAGGCGGCAAAGAAGTCACATGCATCACGGTGTTCCCATCGGTCAAAAATGCCACATCCAAACCGAAACGCATGCCAAATGTGTGAACTGATTTTGTATTCGGAATCAACATTGCCCCATCGATGCCGTTTCTACCCAGCAATCCGCGGGTCTTTGTTGCCCGCGTATCGGCCACCTCCAGCGAGGCGAGCACATTTCCGTCCTTCACCAGCCAATGGCTCGTGAGGGGCGGTTCAGAACGATCGTGTCTCCGAAGAAGAACCATGGGCGATGCACATTCGATTGGGTGTATTACACATTGAAGCGGATTTCCATCACGTCGCCGTCTTTCACGATGTAATCCTTGCCTTCAGCGCGAAGCTTGCCCACGTCACGAGCCGCTGACCACGATCCGCATTCGAGAAGCTCGTCCCAATGGACCACCTCGGCACGAATAAAGCCACGCTGCATGTCGGAGTGAATGATTCCGGCGCACTCGGGTGCGGCGGCACCGGCACGGAAGGTCCAGGCCCGGCTCTCTTTCTCGCCCGTTGTGAAGTAGGTCCGAAGACCGAGCTCGTGGTAGGCAGCAGCAATAAATCGCGGGAGCGCCCCTTCGCCCAGGCCGAAGCCGTCGAGCATTTCCTTGCGGTCCTCGGGATCGAGCTGCGCTGCCTCGGCCTCTAGCTGGATGCAGGCCCCGAACACCGACTTCGAGGCTGATCCGAGTTCGTCGATCACCGGCTGCACAACTTCGTCGACGTTTTCTAGCTGGCTCTCGTCGATGTTGACGAGCGCGAGCACCGGCTTGTTGGTGAGAAGGAAGAAAGGTGCGAGGTCGGCCCGGATCTCGGCGGAAAGGTCGGTGCGATAGATCGGGGTGCCTTCGCTCAGCTTCTCGATGGCGATCTCGGCCGCCTTCACTTCATCGGCCAGCGAAGAATCCTGCTTTGCCGCTTTGCGCTTTCGATCGATCTGCTTTTCGAGGGTGTCGAGGTCGGCCAGAGTTAGTTCGATTTCGAGAACCCGAAGATGCTCCAGCGGATCGGTAGGGCCGGGCACATCGGGGTCGTTGAACGCGCGGAGCACGTACACGATGGCGTCGACCTCGCGGATCCCGGCCAGAAACATGTTGCCGAGGCCTTCACCTTGGCTTGCTCCTTCGACCAGACCGCCGATGTCGGCGAACTGCACGGTGGTGTTGACGACCTTCTTCGATGAGTTCAGCTTGGCCAACTTGTCGAGGCGCTCATCGAACACCTTGGCGACGCCAATGTTGGGGTCGGTGGTCGCAAACGCGTAGGGCGCCGCCAGGGCACCACCACCGGTCAAGGCGTTATAGAGCGAGGACTTTCCCGCATTGGGTAGACCTACAAAACCGAACTTTTCCACCCGCTAAGGCTAACTGCGCCAAACGGAAGCAGGCGCGTTGTTAGACGTGAGCCGAACGCAAGAACTCTGCGGCGGTGACGGCGTTGGAGAACAGGAAACCCTGGGCCGTTGTGCAACCGATCTGGAGGAGAGCTTCAACCTCGGTTTCCTTTTCTACGCCAATGGCGTGGACCTGAATACCTCGCTCGGTTGCTTCTGCCACGAGTCGCTCGCCGCGTTCACGCAGCACGTCATCGGCGGGCAACTGCGACACCAGATTTCGGTGGATCTTGATGTAGTTCACGCCAGCGTCGGCGAATGTGGCCAACGGCGTGTCCATGTCGGACCAGCCGTCGACCCCGAAGCCGATTCGAGAACCAAGCCGCTCGGTGAGAGACGCCACGAGCGAAAGATTGTCCAACGCTGCCGCGGCCGACACTTCGATTCCGAAGTGAGTGGCCAACTCGTCGTGCTGAGAAATCATCTCGAGAAGAGCCAAGAATTCCGCATCGGCGAGCTGTGATGGAGCAACGTTCACCATGGCGATCCGGTCAGCGGTTGGATCCACCAGCCAATCGCCCAGCTGTTCTTCGACCCCTTCGATAACAAGGACCCCGAGGGCTCCCATCAAACCTGAACGTTCGGCCGTCGAAACGACCTCGGTAGCCGACAGTCCCACATCGCCACCGATTCGGAGCAGGGCCTCGGCTCCGACCACGGTCCGGTCCTTGAGGTTGACGAGCGGCTGATACGAGAACCGCACGTTTCGATGTTCGATCGCGCGACGCAGCTGACGTTCGACCGTCGCCAGTCGTTCATTCCGCGATGGGAGAGCTTCGTCGGAAAGCACCACGCGGTTTCGGCCCCGGCCCTTGGCCAGGTGTACCGCGGTTTCGGCGGCGGCTAGAAGATTGTGGGCGGCCTGTCCCTCATCGCACACGGCAACGCCGACGCTTGCGGTCAGCGGCATGTCGTCGGCAGGCTCGGGCAGTGTGGCGATTGCGGAGCGAACTCGCTCTCCGAGCTCTTCGGCTCGGGACCGGTCTTGCAGGCCGACCGCGAGCACAAGGAACTCATCGCCCTGAAGCCGGAACAGCATGTCGGTCGCCCGCATGGTTGAGGAGATCTTGCGTGACACTTGCTCGATCAGGCGGACCGCCTTGACGGTACCGACGGCGTTGACGATGCGTTCGAACCGGTCGAGGTCGATGTAGATGGCGGCGACGCTTTCGTCTTCAGCCTCCACTAGAGCCTCTTCCATCGTCTCAAGGATCTGTGGGCGATCGGTGACGACCAACCCGCTACCGATCCGTTCAGTAGCGAGGACGGTGACGTAGTGCGTTCCGCGCTCGGTGCTGGCACCGATCAAGACAAAATCGAAGAGAACCTCATCGCCATCTTGGGTGTGCAGGATGCGGGACCGTCGCCAGCTTTCACCCGCCGGCGGAAGTGGCCATTCGGCGAACTCCATCGAATCTGGCAGGTGCTTTGCGAGCGTTTCGATCTCACCAAAACGGTCGATCCATGCTTCGGAACGCCACTGGATCCGGCCGGTGGTGCGTTCTGCCACCGCCACCGAAAGGTCGGCGGCCGCCAGGGCGAGTCGTGGGCCCTGAACAATGATCTCTTCTACCTCAGCAGCCGGGGCGCCAAGCGTGCGCGGTAGGACCGGCTCGTCACTTGTGCCGGACTTTTGGGCGGCCCCCCGCATTCGATTTTCCCACGATCGTGACATCCCTGTTTCTGTCGGCTTCTTTCCTGCTCAGTAAAGGTCCAGGACGATGAGGTCCACGCTGTTCTTTGCTTCATCAAGCAGCTCCGCCGCACGGCTTTCACCAAAGTTGCGGGGCGGGCGAAAGTCAAAAGAGTGGCGATTCACACACCGGAAGACCGAGCTCGACGGGTATCCTCTTAGCCCTATGTCGAAGCGCCGTCGCAAGAAACGTCTGCTCGCCCGCCGGAAGAAGGCCAACCACGGCCGTAAGCCCACGGTGGGCCGCAACTCCTAGCCAGCCTGGGCCCTCAGCCCGGTCTGAAGAACGTCTGTGAGGTCCTCGAGGGCCTTTTCAGCGTTTTCGGGGTCTCCAGCCGCTTCCAAGTAGAACTTCACCTTCGGTTCGGTCCCGCTGGGTCGAACGATCAGACGCGTGCGATCTTCATAGCGGATGAGTACGCCGTCGGTTGGCGGGAGATCGCCGTCGATTCGCAGATCCTGCACCTCACGAACGGCGGGCCCGAACTCAGGTGGGGAAGCGAGAAGACTCGACAGAATCTGGTCGGTGGTGGGTTCGCCGTCGCCGAGGCGGTGAGAGAACGATGAGCTGCGGTAGGCACCGTACTTCTGGTCCATTTCTGCCAGCGAGTCCCACACCGTCTGACCAGCATCCTTGAGAGCCGACAGCATCTGCATAGCCACCAGCGCAGCACCGATTCCGTCCTTGTCTCGCACCTTGCCGCCGACGCAGTAACCGAGAGCCTCTTCATAGCCCATCACATAGTCGGCCGCCGGGGAGTCAACGATTGGGCGAGCCACCCACTTGAATCCGGTGAGTGTCGTCACACACTGCACATTGGCTGCGGATTGGGCGATCGCTTCGAGGCGCTGGCTCGACACGAGACTCTTCGCCAAGATGGCGTCACCGCTACCCGAGCGAGACCGGAGAAGGTGATCGGCTAACAACCATCCCACCTGATCGCCGCTGAGTTGGGACCAACCCGACGCCGACGGCACCGCGATCGCCAGACGATCCGCATCCGGGTCATGAGCAATGACCGCGTCAGCTCCCTCGGATTCGGCCAACGCCAGGGCGAGGTCGAGAGCCCCAGGTTCTTCGGGGTTGGGGAAACTGACGGTGGAGAAATCAGGGTCGGGATCGAATTGCTGATCAACGACCATTGGTCGATCAAAGCCAGCTTCCAGAGCCGCAGTAAGAAACGGCGCTCCACCGACGCCGTGCATTGCGGTGTATACCACCCTCGCCGATCGCTCCGGACCCGGAAGGAGACCGAGGGCCATCTCTCGGTGGGCGCCTTCCCAGCGCCGTGCGGGAACCGCCTGCGGCGATGACGGCTGTCCAAAAACCGACGGTTCCGCTCCCGTAGCAATCTGGTCGATGGCCGCCGCGATCTCACCGTCGGCTGGCGGGATGATCTGGATGCCGTCACCGAGGTACAGCTTGTAGCCATTGTCCGCCGGCGGGTTATGGCTCGCCGTAATCATGATCCCGGCATCCGCCTCGTGGGTCAGGATTGCAAAAGCCAGGGCCGGCGTGGGCACCACATCGTCGCTGATGATCGCCTCGCCGCCAGCTTCGCCGATAACCGCTGCCGCCTCGTTGGCAAAGTCGAAGGAGCCATGGCGGGCGTCGTAGCCGATCACAATCCGAGGCCGTTCGAATCCCGACTGGGCCATCCACCGGAGCAATCCAGCCGTGGTCTGATGCACGACCATGCGGTTCATTCGGTTTGGGCCCGGACCAAGCGGGGCTCGGAGGCCAGCGGTGCCAAATGCTAAACGGCCGTTGAAGAGTTCCCGCAAGCGGGCCTGATCATCATTCTGGAGCAAGCCCGTGATCGTGTTGCGATGTTCTTCCTCCGGGTCCAATGCGAGCCAGGCTTTTGCTTGCTCAATGACGTCCATCGTTCGACCCTACATGCGACGGTCAGAGCAGTCGAAGTTCCGGCACCGACTGGAGGATCTGGTCTGGAGCCACCGAGCCTTCAACCAGCACGGCCAGACCGGTGTCGGCCAACGTTCGCAAGCCACGCAGGACACACATGTCGTTGGCAAACCCGCTCACGAAGTTCCAGCGCACGCCCACCAAAGAACCCTCGGCCGCAAGATCGTCGAGCAGGTCCACCAAGTTCGGGCTCGTGATATCGACCCAACCAACTACGTCGCTGCCCGCGGCCAACGCATTCCGAGTTGCAGCGACGCTGTCCTCAAGGATCACGGTTGGGCTGGCCACATCTTTAGGATGCCACTTATTGCAGTCGCTGGGTAGGTTTCAACCGTGGCGAAACCCAGCAACCTCAGCGACGACGTCCGCTCATCATGTGCATGGGTCATGAGGTCGGCGCGTTTGGTTCGACTCGTTCCTGGCGGCCTCGACCAGCTGGCCACACAGTTCTCGGCGGAGCTGCCACGACCGGATGTGGTTTTCGACGAAGCCAAGGCGATGCGTTCCCTGGCCGCCAACGCCATCAACTTCGGCAGCGGCTATCACGACATTGTTCGCAAGGAGCCCGGCATGTCCGGCGCCAGATCTATGCATTGGCGGCTGATGCGTTACGTGGATGCCACTGGACCGCTCGATTCGGCTCGGCTGCAGCAGATCACCGTCGAAGATGCATCGCAGATCTTTGGCCAAGAACTCGACGGAGATGCGGTCGAACAGTTGATGGGCCGGTTTGCGACCGCGCTCAACGATCTCGGTGAGTTCATCGATCAAAACGCCGGGAGCGCCTACGAGGTGTTGCAGCGGTGTGATCATTCTGCGGTAAGCCTCGCTCGACACCTCGCCGAGATGCCGTTCTATCGTGACGTCGAAACGTACCGAGACCAGCCGGTGTCGTTCTTCAAACGTGCGCAGATCACCCCGGCCGATCTGTTTCGGCAAGGGCTCTGGGAGTTCTCCGACCTTTGTGAACTCACGGCGTTCGCCGACAACTTGGTGCCACACGTTCTCCGCCTCGATGGGGCAATCGAGGTAGATGACGAAACGGTTCAATCAATCGATCGCGGCGACCGTTTGGAGCCCGGCTCTGCGGTCGAAGTTGAACTGCGAGCGGCGGCCGTTGTGGCGGTAGAAGAACTGGTGGCCAGGATCAACCATCCGGACGTGTGGCCCATGCACGTCGATCAGTGGTTGTGGGAACGAGGCGGTGGCGTCCGTTACAAGTCCGTTCGCCGACCGCGTTCGCGGTCGGTGTTCTACTGATCAGCTGACGTAGCGGTCGATAACGTTTCGGGTCACTTGTCCGACCGGTGCGTCGTCGGCCAGCCCAAAGGCCCAGTCGGTTGTGCCTACGGTTACCACCTCGCCGCTGTCTGCGGCGGTGAACGGGCGACAGACCAGCATGACCGCGTTTCCAAACCGGGCCCGTTTCAGGTTGTCTTCGTTCACCCCGCCATACACCCGCTCGGCGATGAACTCGAGGTCCCCTTGGTCGCTCAACGCGCTGATTGATTTGGGGTATTCCCCCATCCCGATATTCGACGCTGGCACAAACGCGACGACTTCGGAGTGCGGAGGAAGGTTTGGCCGGTCGGCCATAACAGGCAGCTGGAACTCGTCGAACTGCAGCGGCACGCCCAAGGTCTCGTACCCGACCGCCCCATGTTTGCTGCCAAGGACATCGCCGTAACGCAGCCCGGTGTTCGCAAGAAGCCAGTGATCATCGCGGTAGACGGTAAACCCGCCGCTACCCCGCATGACCGCCGCCCCAAACCGGTAATACAGCCCGAACGCAGACCCGCCACCGAGCAGGCTCCACTCGGGGTTGCCGACCAGCGGGTCACACCACATCCCGCTCATTTGAGTTGGGTCGGTTGCCAGGATCGGGTCGGTCTTGTGTGCGGTGTACTTATGGCACACCATGTTGTCCCCTTCGAGGCGCACCTGCCAGAAGATGGTGTTGCCGCTGAAGCTTGCCAGGTTGCCTCCTGCCTCGACGAACCGCTCTACGGCAGCCCGTTGCCCGGCCGACCAGTACTCGTCGTGACCGATGCTAAGCATGAGGTCATAGCCTTCGAGCACGCCGGGATCTTCCGCAAGATCTGAAGAGATCGCATAGTCCAATTCGTAGCCGTTGGTCTCGGCCCACTCCACGAAACGTCGCTCGAATGTGAACCAGCCAGTGGAGCCAACAGCGGGCGGGTAGCCCTTGGCGGTGCGATACGCCTGGAACTCAAGACCATCCACGTCTGGTTCCTCTCCCCAACGCGCCGGTCGAGCTTTTCGGTCATCACGTTCGACCTCTGGCCGACACAACATTCCTCGCCCGAACGGGCGACGAAACGACACCTGGGTGCCGCCGGTGTAGAGACTCTTGCCGCCCCAGTTGTTGTACGCGTTCCACGTGTTGGTTGCGAGCACGATGATCGCCCGGTTGCCTCGGTTCTTCGCCGCGGTGGCGGGCCGGACAACGAACCCGGCATGTGCGATCGTTCGACCCTCAGCCCCGTTGTCGGCGGTAAGAGTCACCAGATAGAAGCCACTCTTCCAGTCCTCGCCGGTCGGGATCTCCACCGAAACCGGCCAGCCGCACCCGTTCGAGTCGGCATCGACGGGCGGCTCGATGAAGGTTCCTTCGATCCCCGTGCGACTCCAGACCTGCACGCGTTCCCGACCCCACCGTTCGACCGTGACCGCGTACGTATCGGCTCGGGTCGACACGTGCAGCTGCGCGATGTCACCAGCCCGATAGCTCAGCCGACCGGCGTAGCCCTCGATGTCGTCGTAGAACGTAGGGTCGTCTGCCATTTTGACGACGTTAGTTGGTGGCTGCCCGTCCGTTCGAACGGGTGAAGGGGACGACATTCTCGCCAGGAGGCACCTCATAGGTAGACATGTCGAAGAAGCCGTGACGCAGAATCGGCTCGATGTCCACCGCAGCCAAGGGACGGCTTGCCAGGTAACCCTGGAATTCATCGACGCCCAGATCCTTGACGATCTGCAGAACCTCGTCGGTCTCCACGCCCTCGGCGACGGTAGACAAGCCGAGACTTCTGCCTAGCTCCACCACGGACTTGACGATCGTCAGGTCAGCATCGCTATCGGCCAGACCCAGAACGAACGAGCGATCGATCTTGATCGAGTCGATCGTGAGGTTCCGCAGGCTGGCTAGCGACGAGTAACCGGTGCCGAAGTCATCGATCGAGACCGACACACCAAGCGAACGAAGCTCTTCCAACACCGCGGCGGAACGTCGAGGGTCTTCCATGATCGTATTTTCGGTGATCTCGAGCTCGAGGCAAGATCCGTCCAGACTGACCTCTGACAGGAAATTGCGAATGCGGTGAGGGAACCGGAAGTCGTGAAGGTTCCGGGCTGAGGCGTTGACGGCCACGCCGACCTCGATCCCTGCCGCCCGCCAACTAGCGCACTGTGTGAGCGCGGATCGAAGCACAAAGTCGGTGACATCCCGCATCAGATCGGTCTGCTCAGCCATTGGCATGAACCACCCTGGGGAGACTTCGCCATGCTCGGGATGGTTCCAACGCAGCAACGCCTCGACCCGCTGGATCGTGCCCGTCTCGATATTCACCTTGGGCTGGTAGTGCAGCCTCAGATCTTCGTTGTTGATCGCGTCCCGCAGCTCCGACAATAGGGAAAGCCGCCCCGGAGCCGTGGACGAGTTCGCCGCATACATCGACACCCCGGCCAGGTCGGTCTTTGCCCGATACATCGCAAGGTCTGCATGGTGCAACACGGTCGTCAGCGTTTCGCCGTCATCGGGAAAGAGCGCAACGCCAAGGCTGGCGCTGACGCTGAGCGGAACGCCTGCGACCTCCAACGGCTCCATGATCTTGGCGAGCACCCGGTTGGCGGCCAGTTCGGCGTCGGCTCGGCCCGACACGCTGCCAAGCACGATGGCAAACTCGTCACCACCGAGCCGGGCCACCATGTCCACCGAGCGCTTCGAGCTTTCGAGGCGCTCGGCCACCTGCTTCAAAACACCGTCGCCATATTGGTGTCCGAGACGGTCATTGATGCCTTTGAAGCCATCAAGGTCCAGATGAATCACTGCGGCTTGGCCGCTCCGCGCTGCCACGCCCTCGAGCATTCGAGCGCCGCGGACGTCGAACATCCGTCGGTTGGCGATTCCGGTGAGCTCATCCACCGCGGCGGCGTGCTGGCTTGCCATCGCTTGGCTGGTGCTGTGAAGGACGATCCACATCGTGTACAGAAGGATCGGAAGGAGAATTACCGATGTGGTAGCGACCACCGCAAAGACCGGCGACAGACCGAAGAACAGACCATCGGTACGAAGTTGCTCATCGGCCCGAACAATCACGGTTCTCGCGATCGATTGTTGAGAACCGAACGACGTCACGAAGCCTTCGATCACCGCGCTCAACATGACCCCGGTGATTTGCGCCAGTAGCACCGCCACCAACCACCGCAGGTCCGGACTTGCGCCGGTTGCGACCGATTGCAGGTCGACGACACGAGAGCCCACATATTCAGCGGCGAACAGCGACATCATGGTGCTGGAAGCCTCGAAGCCGGTCGCTACTTCGGCTGGCCGCTTCTGCTTAATCGATACACACCATCCCACCGCAGCTGCTGCAGCCAACGCCGAGAGAGCGAACTGGACGGGAACGATGAGAATGAGCGTGAATCCAATCGTCCACGAGAACGTCATCATGCGCGTCGACAGCTGTGTCGACATCGGGCGGATTTCCAGAAAGATCAGAATCGCCGTAAAGACACCAAAGATGGCCGCTCGATCACCGAGCGCGTGACTCCCCGGTGCTGCAACGAGCCAGCAGCCCGCCAAAATGCCTCCGCCGGCCAGCCACGCGAGGACCACAAGAAGCCGACTGCGGCGGTCTGGAGGCAGGTTGAGCAGCGTCATTGGTGAGCACTTCTGTCGAAGGTGGAAAAGGGAAGAGAAACACCACCACCCCCAATCGGAGAGTGAGCGGCAGACCACGTTCCGGCGGCAAGTGCGTGGACAGTGAAATGAACGACACACCGAGTGGTTTTCTTAAGACCTAGACGGTGAGTAGATGCCCCTATCCGTGCGCAATCGACCCGGGCAGTGTTGTCGATTGGCTACGGTTCCAGACATGGCGCTCGCACCCGCAACATTGAGAACTGCAATCCCGCTTGGCACCGAGATGGCGGTGCTCATTGGATCTACCGACGACGCCCTGCAAGCCGAGGCCGAAGAGTTCGCTGCGTCCTACGCCGACATCGTCGACGTGAGCGGTTCCCAGCCCTGGATGGCGGTCTATGACGGTGACGAATTTGCCAGCGCAATGATTCGTGCCTTTCCCGATCGCTTGCGCGATATTCGCCTCGCCTTTGCTCCCGGCGAACTATCGCCGTCGGAATGGCATCGGTTCGCGTTGTTGGGCACCACACTTTCTCGCCATGCAGCGCGCTTGGGGCTCACCACCGACCCTGACGCCGAGCCCGAACGGTACGAGGTTCGATTTCAGCCGATCGTTTCGTTGAAGAAGCGTTCCGCCGTGGGCTTTGAAGCCCTGGTCAGAGGCGTTAGCAGCAATGGTGTGATCGATGCCCAACAGCTGATCGATAGCGCCAATCGGAGCGGCAGGCTTGGCGCGTACGACCAGCTCATGCGCAACCTCAGCCTTCGAGCCGTCGACGCAACGTGGCTCGGCGAGGGTCTGCTGTTCATGAACCTTGGTGCCCCCGGCGGGCAGTTCGATACCGAGGCCATCCACTCCTGCATCGACCAGGCCGAAGCGCTCGGGGTCTCAGCCGACCAGATCGTCTTCGAAGCTGTCGAGTGGAACCGATACAACAACATTTCCGCCGCGGCCCGTCAGCTTCGCGAGGTTCGCAAGCGTGGTGTGCGCATCGCGGTCGACGACGTTGGCGATGGTTTCGCCAGCCTTTCCGTCGTCGCCGAATTCGAACCCGACATCGTCAAACTCAACGGCCGACTGACCCGCACGATCGGCGAAGGTTCCTCCGCCGCCGTTGTGAGCGCCGTAGTCGATATGGCCCATCGCATGGGTTCATGGGTCGTCGGCGAAAATGTCGAGACCTGGAACCAGCTGCGAACGCTTCGCAAGCTGGGAGTCGATTGGGGCCAGGGACATTTCTTGGGCGAACCCACCGCGCCGCTCGCCGGCGCACAGGTTCACTAGTCTCCTAGACGCTCCAACCTACAAGTTTGGTATCGAGGTACTCGTCCAAACCCACATGACCGCCCTCGCGGCCGATCCCTGACTCTTTGACTCCGCCAAACGGAGCCGCGGCCGCGGTGGGGTTGATGTCGTTGATTCCAATAATCCCGAATCTCAACCCTTCGGCGATCCGCCAGGCACGGCTGATGTCGCGGGTGTAGAGATACGCGGCAAGTCCGTACGCGGTGTCGTTGGCCTTTTCAAGAATGTCGGCCTCGTCGTCGAACACAATGACTGGCGCCACAGGACCGAAGGTCTCCTCGCTATGGATCAACATGTCTGCGGTGACGCCGCTCAGGACCGTTGGCGCATAGAACAGGCCATCGCCGAGTCCGTCTTCGGTTAAACGGGTTCCGCCGGTACACACCGTGGCACCATGTGCGACGGCGTCTTGGACCTGGCGATCAACTTTGGCGAGGCTGGGCTCATCGACCAAGGGGCCGATCGACACCCCCGTCTCGGTGCCGAGGCCTGCCTTCATTTTGGCGACCCGTTCGGTGAGCGTCGCAATGAACGGTTCGGCAATGGACCGCTGCACATAGATCCGATTGGGGCTAATACAGGCCTGTCCGGTGTTGAGGAACTTCACGAGCGATGCCCCCTTGGCGGCGTGGACGGGATCGGCGTCGTCGAACACAATGAACGGGGCGTGCCCACCGAGTTCCATAGAGACTCGCTTCATAGTTGGCGCGGCTTGTGCTGCCAGGAGCTTGCCGACCTCGGTCGAACCCGTAAAGGTCAACTTGCGGACTCGGGGGTCCTCGAGCAACACCTTGCCTACCGGTACCGGGTCGCTGGCATTCACCATGTTCACAACACCGGCCGGCACACCTGCGTCGTGAAAGACTTCAAACATCGCCTTGGCGCACAGCGGCGTTTGTTCTGCTGGCTTGAGCACCATGGTGCATCCCGCTGCTAGAGCAGGACCAATTTTGCGGGTCAGCATCGAAATCGGATAGTTCCACGGGGTGATCGCGGCACAAACACCAACCGGTTCGCGCATCACCATGAATCGCTGGTCGGCCCGTGGCGCAGGAATGGTCTCGCCGTATACCCGCTTTGCTTCTTCGGCGTACCACAACAAGAAGTCGGCCGCGTACTTCACCTCGTTGCGCGCAGCTTTGAGCGGCTTTCCTTGCTCAGCGGTCATCAGATTGGCCAAATCTTCTGCTCGTTCCGACATGAGGGTCCACGAACGATAAAGAATCTCCGAGCGCTGGTATGCAGTCATTCCCGACCACGCCGCAAACGCGTCATATGCCGCTTTTACGGCCGCCTCAGCTTCGGCTGCTCCGCCGTCGGCCACAGACCCTAGAACTTCGCCGTTTGCGGGGTTCGTTACCGCAAATGACCGATCGGATTCGACCCAAAGACCATTGATGTAATGCACCCCAGAACGGTATCGGCGCGAGACGATCTAGAGAAATTGCTCACAAACAGAGTACTGATTATGTGCACTAAATGCGGCCTGATCTGCTAGACAAGGGGTGTCGGCGGGGGCGCGTCGCCCCGCTCCCGCCGGCAACTTCTGTTTTTGGATGGCGGGTAGCCCCTACTCAGACACCCAAGAACGAGCATCGACCTTGGCCGTGTCGGTCGTTATCCCACTCAACGGGGCGAGCGGACGCGGTCCGACGTGACTGATCACCTCGGCTGCGGCGAGCGATCCGAGTCGCCCGCACTCTTCCAGCGGACGGCCCTGAGACAGTCCGTAGAGAACTCCAGCGGCATACTGATCGCCTGCCCCGGTAGTGTCGATGACCTGGCCGACCTCGTAGGCGGGAATCTTGATCTGACGACCATTGTCGATGAGCATCGAGCCGAGTGTGCCCATGGTGATGCAGGCCAACGCAACCTGATCGCCGACTTGTTCAAAGGCCGACTCGATGCTGTCGGTTTCGTACAGGCGCAGGAGTTCGTCGCGGTTGGCGAACAACGTATCCACTGGCCCGGCCACAAGATCGCAGAACTCGGCGTGGTGGCGATCGACGCAAAACGTGTCCGACAACGACAGCGCAACACGATTTCCAGACTCCAGCGAGGTCTTCATTGCGTATCGAATCGCCTTCTTGGCCGATTCGATGTCCCACAGATACCCCTCGCAGAAGAGCAGTGTGGATCGGCCCACAAGTTCGGTGTTGATGTCGGTCGGTTCTAAAAGGCTCGATATCCCCAGGAAGGTATTCATCGAGCGTTGTGCGTCGGGCGTAACGAGAATGAGCGATCGGGCCGTAGCCGGCCCCGAGGTCGCACCGTCGATATCGCAGGCGACTCCGACGGCCCGCATGTCGTGTACGAACACCTCACCAAGCTGGTCATCGTGCACTTTGCCGATGAACGCCGCATTGCCCCCAAAGGACGCAACACCCGCCATGGAATTGGCGACCGAGCCGCCGCTCGCCTCGATCGCGGGCCCCATCGCCCGGTAGAGCTGCTTGGCCCGTCCTTCGTCGATAAGGGTCATGCCGCCCTTCTCAATGCTCTCGTCTTGGAGGAAGGAATCTTCGCATTGGGCGATGACGTCCACGATGGCGTTGCCAATTCCAAGGACGTCGTACCTGATTTCCGTATCGCTCATTCTGGGGTTCTCTGTCTTTTCACAATTGTCGGGAACGGTAGGAGACCGTACAGGACGGGTACCCTCGCTACCGTGCCTGAAGTTGAAACAGTTACAGACCCTCATCGTCTTCCACCGTCGGTAACACCCCGAAACTACGAACTCTTCATCGATCCCAACTTCGAGGAAGAGACGTTTCGAGGGACCGTGACAATCAATGCTGACGTGCCCAACTCGGTCGACTCGATCGTGTTGAACAACGACGCACTGGCGATCACCTCTGTGACCGTCGACGGCGAGCCAGCCGAGTTCAGCATCGAAGCCGAAACCGAGCGAATGACGATCCTTGCATCGCCAAGCGGCCAAACGACCGCAATCAGCATTGCGTTCACCGGTCGGTTTAATGAGCAACTGGTGGGCTTCTACCTCAGCCGTTTCACTGACAACGACGGCAACGAGCAGGTCATGGGAACCACCCAGTTCGAAGCTCCGCACGCTCGCAAAGCCTTCCCGTGTTGGGATGAACCTGCCTACAAAGCAACCTACGACATCAGGCTGGCCGTGCCGCCTGGCATGGACGCGGTTTCCAATTCGGCTGAGATCAGCCGCGAGCCCCAGCCCGATGGCGGGGTCACCCTGGGATTTGCGACCACGATGGTGATGTCCACCTATCTCGTTGCCTGGGTCATAGGTCCGCTGGAGTTCAGTGAGACCCGCGATGCAAACGGTGTCCCACTGCGCATCGTCTCGAAACCGGGAATGGCAACGATGACCGAGTACGCGCTCGACGCCGGCGAGTTCGCGTTGTCGTACTTTGCCGACTACTTCGGGGTCCCGTATCCAGGCGACAAGGTAGATCTGATCGCCATCCCCGATTTCGCATTTGGCGCCATGGAAAACCTTGGTTGCATTACCTTCCGCGAGGCGATCCTCATGATCGATCCGGCGGTGACGACCCAGGCGGAGAAGCAACGCTCGGTGGATGTCATCAACCACGAGTTGGCTCACATGTGGTTCGGCGATCTCGTGACCATGGGTTGGTGGGAGGGCATCTGGCTCAACGAAGCATTTGCGACCTTCATGGAAATGAAGTGCACCGATGAGTACCGGCCCGGCTGGAATCGATGGGCCGACTTTGGCCTAAGCCGGACCGAAGCATTCAACACCGACGCGCTCGCTTCTACCCGACCGATCGAGTTTGAAGTCCTCACCCCTGAGGACTCAGAAGGCATGTTCGACATCCTCACCTATGAAAAGGGGGCGGCGGTTGTACGAATGCTCGAACAGCATCTCGGCGAAGACGCTTTTCGAGATGGCCTACGCCACTACATGCAAAAACACGCCTACGGAAACACCGTGACAACGGATTTGTGGGATGCGCTAGAGGAAAGCAGCGGCTCGCCGGTACGAGACATGATGGACGGCTGGATCTATCAGGGCGGGTTCCCGCTGATCGAGGTCGCCCAGAAGGACCAAACCGCCACGCTCACCCAAACGCGCTGTGTCACCACTGGTGGCGGAGTAGAGGCCGAGCCTCACCAGTGGGAGGTCCCGCTGCGCTATGCGCTGGTAGATGAGCAGTCCAATCGGCCGATCACCAAGATCGTGCTCGGTCAGGACCCCGTAGAGATCTCTGTTCCCGAGGGCTCACAGCTACTGGTCAACGCCGAGGGCGCCAGCTTTGTTCGCGTGGCTTACCCACCGGATGCACTCGAGGCACTCAGCGAGATAGGCACCAACCTGCTCGAGGTCGAACGGTACGCCCTGATCGACGATACGTGGGCTTCGGTGTTGGCCGGAACCACCTCGTCTACCACCTTCCTCACGCTGTTGGAAGGCATGGCCGCCGAGCCGTCCCGATCCGTTTGGCAACGGATCATCGGCGGCCTCGACCGGCTGGGCCACATGGTCGATGCCGACAGCCGCGACGGGTTCCGAACCATCGCTCACGACATCCTCTCACCGATGCTCGCCAACGTTGGTCTGACGCCGGTAGCCGATGAACCACAGCGAGATCGTCAACTGCGCGCCGACCTCGTGAAGGCCATGGGCAACATCGCAGAAGACCCCGACGTCCAGGCTGAATGCCAACGCACCGTGTCGGTGGGACGTCGGGACTCTGAGCTCGTCGATCCAGCCCTGATGTCTGCTGCTATCACCGTTGCGGCCCGGGTTGGAGACCAGGCGGACTTCGACGATTACGTAAACGAATACAAGACCAATACCAATCCTCAAGAACAGTTGCGATACCTGTTTGGCCTGTCCGCCTTCCCTTCCGATGATCTGGTGGCCCAGCTGCGAGCAATGGTGCTGGACGGTGAAGTCCGTTCACAGGACGCTCCCTCCGCGCTCCGCACGGCCCTCGCCAGCCGAACGTCGGGTCTTCAGACTTGGGACTTCATCAAGACCAACTGGGATGCCTTGGTCGAGATCTTTCCGAGTAGCGGCCCGAGCCGAATGATTGCCGGTGTGACGTCTTTGGATACGCCTGAAATGGTCGAGGACGTCGCCACATTCATGGCCGCTCATCCTCTAAAGCAAGCGGAAAAGACCGTTGAGCAGATCTTGGAGAAGCAGCGGGTTGCCACTGCTCTTCGCCAACGCGATGCCGAACGTCTGTCGGCGTTCGTAGCCAACTAATTCCGCAGATGAAGCTCACGTGGCTGAAGCCTTCCCCTGTCCAGGTTTGGGCGGTTGAACCGGGTGCTGCCCAGCTCACCTGGGGCCACCTGCCTCGGGGACAGCTGACCGTCCAGTTCAGCAATCGCGAACCTGTCGAGTTCGTACACGATGGCGGACCCGGCTCAGTCGTCTTGGAGAACCTCCCAACTGGGCCCTTGGAAATCGAGGTCCGGTCGATCGAGGGATCGGTTCGGCTCGTCACCGAGATTCCACCTGAACCTCCGGGCAAAGAGCTGTGCCGGATCGCCACCGTGTCGGATCTACACCTGGGCTCCGGCAACTGGGGCGCCTTACGCACCATCTCCGATATCGACGTAGATGACGACGATCACTACGACATGCGCTGTGCAACCAGCGCCATTCAGGACGCGGTCGACTGGGGCGCGTCACTCCTCGTGATCAAAGGGGATGCAGCCCATCACCGTCGCGATGGCGACTATGAGCTCGTTGGCGAGCTCGTCGATCGATTCCCCAAACTACCCATGATCCTGGTTCCCGGTAACCACGACGTCGACGATGCCTGGCCGATCGAACTGCCCGACACGGTGGGCCGACGAGGTCTGCCCTTCGAACTCGGCGTCCGCAGCCATGACATGGACGGCGTGCGAGTCATCGTGGGCAACAGCAGTATCGAGAGCGAGAACATCGGGACGGTCGAACCGATTCGAGATCAACTGCTCGACGCCGCCGGTTCATCCGAAACGCAGAACCTTTTGCTACTGCATCATCAATTTCAAGAGCACAAGATGCTCACCTACTGGCCGCCCGGAATCCCCGCAAGTGAAGCAAAGCCCTTCCTCAAAGATCTCGGCGACACCGCGCCACGGACACTCGTGAGCTCGGGGCACACGCATCGAAATCGGGCCAGGAGAGCAGGACCGGTTCTTGTGACAGAAGTTGGTTCGACCAAAGACTGGCCCGGATCATGGGCGGGATACCGGATCTACGAAGGCGGGATCTACCAGACGGTTCGGCGTATCTCGGCGCCCAATGCCATTCGATGGCTCGAGTACAGCCGACGTGCGGTCGGTGGACTCTGGTCGGCCTGGACACCGGGGTCACTGGACGATCGGTGTGTGGCGCTCTAACTGCGATACGCGCTGGGCGGCTGGCCGGTGACCCGCTTGAATTGGCGACTGAACGCGCTCTGGTCGTAGTAGCCGCACTGGGCCGCAACCTCAGCGATTGAAAGATCGGTTGCTCCCAGGAGACGAAGCGCTTCTTCCAGTCGGAACCGCAGAACCAACTGTTTGGGGGTCACACCCAAGATCCGTCTCGTGGTTCGCTCGAGTTGAGCGATGGTCATGTCGGCGGCGGCGGCCAACTCGGTAACGGACGGATTGCGGGCGAAATCACGTCGGGCAAGGTCGACCGCCGACACAAGACGACCGTGCGGAGCAGCCGCATCGACCGGCGTCCTGAGGTCTACCGAAACACTGATGAGCCCCCGGGCGCCGGTTTCATCGTCGGTCCACAGCGACTTGGAGGACACGTACCACCCGAAGCTTCCGTCGGGGCGGGTGATGACTTCCAGTTGATTGCTCAGAACCTCGCCCGTTGACAGCACCTGCTGGTCCTGAATTTCATAGCGCTCGGCCAGGGCTGTCGGGAAGAGATCGCGGGCCCGAAGACCGATGACTTCACCCGCCCCCTTACGGCCGGATCGTTCCGCAAATGCTCGGTTGGCGGCGAGGTAGCGCCCCTGGTCGCTCTTGACGCAGAACATCACGTGAGGGGCGGTCGCCATGGCTGCAATGACCGCCTGAAGTCCTGGGGGAAGCACACCACATCTTCGCCGATTTCCCTCACCGACGGGCACCGAATCGATTTCTTGTAGAAAATCGCCGTCCTGGCACTGTTTTTGAGCCAATACCCAGCAAGCCCTGCGGTGTTTCCTTAGTTGTATGACCGATCTTCACGCGAACCCAGCACATCCGTCCGCCCCCGACGATGCTGATCTCGTCGCCGAGGCAATTTCCCTCGCCAGCCGATTGCTGACGGTGAGTCTGGACGACGAGACCCGGTCAGAATCTTCCAAGCGACAACGGCTCGGCCGTCTTCTGGACGACCCCGCATCGATGGAGCTCACCCTGGCGATGACCGATGAAGTCATGCGAATTCCCAAGCCCTCGCTGGCCGCTCATCGGTTTTCCCGATTGATCGATCGCCATGGCACGGGGGCCTTTGGGCCAATCGACTCGATCCTCCTTCGGGCTGCCTCGGTGGTGGCTCCGTTGGCCCCTCGGGTCGTGATGCCGCTGGTCGAGCGACGCACCAAATCTGAAACAGCCGGCATCATCCTGAGCGCAGACGATCCTGCGCTGGCAAACCACATCAGCAAGCGACGGGCCGATGGGGTGCAACTGAATCTCAATGCCCTCGGCGAAGCGATTCTCTCCGATGCCGAGGCCGAAGATCGTCTCGCAACGGTGCTCGGGCAAATTCGCAGGCCCGATGTCGACTACGTCTCGGTGAAGCTCTCGTCGGTGGTCGCGAACCTCGACATCGCGGCATTCGACCATTCGGTAGCACGAGTGTCGAAGACACTTCGGCTCATCTACCGAACCGCCGAGCACGCGACTCCCCGAACATTCGTCAGTCTCGACATGGAGGAGTACCGCGATCTGGAGCTGACGCTGCAGGCGTTCACCACGGTGCTGAGCGAGCCCGAATTCGCCTCGTTCGATGCCGGCATCGTTTTGCAGGCATATCTCCCCGACAGTCAAGGTGCCACCCGAGATCTATGCCGATGGGCTGCGGAACGTCAGGAGTCTTCGGGCGGCGCCATCAAGGTTCGGTTGGTCAAAGGCGCGAACCTCGCCATGGAAAAGGTGGAAGCCGAACTCCACGGCTGGGTTCCGGCACCCTATGGAAGCAAAGCGGAAGTCGACGCCAACTACAAAGCGGTCCTCGACATCCTTCTCGACCCGGCGTGGGCCGGAGCGGTTCGCGTCGGGCTAGCCAGCCACAATCTCTTCGACGTCTCGTGGGCGTTGGTGAAGGGTCGGGCGCACGCATGTCTGGACCGAATCGAGTTCGAAATGCTGGAAGGAATGGCACCAAGCCAGGGCCGAGCCCTCGACCGTGAGCTGGCATCTACCGGAGACGTACTGATGTACTCGCCGGTGGTCGCCGACGCCGACTACGGCTCCAGTCTTGCCTACCTCTCGCGCCGTCTCGACGAAAACACCCAGGCCGACAACTTCCTGCGGTCCCTGTTTGTGCTGACACCAGACTCGGCCGAGTTCGACCGTCAAGCAGCCATGTTCAGAAAGTCGGTACAAGACCGATCTTCGGTCTTCACCGGCCGCAATCGCCAGCTACTTCCCCTGTCGTCGACGTTCACCAACCAACCCGAACTCGATTTCACCGACCCCACCACCCGCCAACGTTTACGTTCGGCATCCGAGCAGCTAACGGTGCCCGCGGCCACACCGATCACAACCGTTGCCGAGGTCACAACAGTCATGGCAACCGCCAAAGCCGCTCAACAGAACATGAGCGCGGACACGCTGAAGACAATGACGGCGACTCTGGATCGGGTAGCCGACCTGATGGCAGCTGAGTCCGCCGAAACCGTGGCGCTACTGGCCGCCGAGACGCAGAAGACGATGCGCCAGGCAGTTCCCGAGATCGCTGAAGCCATCGACTTCTGCCGCTACTACGGCGGCCCGAGCATCCAGAATCTCCAGCGCCTCATCGATGCTGGCTATCGAGTCGAAGGCCGAGGTATCACCGTGGTCGTATCTCCGTGGAACTTCCCGTATGCCATCCCCACCGGCGGTGTTGCGTCAGCCTTGGCCGCCGGCAATGCCGTGATTCTCAAGCCGGCCCCTCAGGCGGTGGCCGCGGGCGCTCGAATCGTCGATCAGTTCCATCGGGCCGGCGTGTCGACCGATCTCCTCCAACTTGTCGTTTGCGAAGATGGCCCCGTGGGCCAGGCACTCGTCAGCCATGAAGACGTAGACACGGTCACGCTGACAGGATCGTTTGAAACCGCCAAGATGTTCCAAGACTGGAAGCCCGACCGCCGGGTCCTTGCCGAGACGAGCGGTAAGAACGCTCTGGTGATCACCGGCTCTGCCGACCTCGACCTCGCGATCGCCGATCTCGTGGACTCCGCATTTGGCCATTCTGGACAGAAATGTTCCGCTGCCAGCTTGGGAATCATTACCGCCGACGTCTACGACAGTGACGACTTCCTCTCTCGTCTGGCCGAGGCCGTCCGAAGCATCCGAACCGGGCCGGCAGGCGATCCGGCAACCATGATGGGTCCGGTGATCGCTCCCCCGGATGCGAAACTGACACGGGGTCTGACCGAGCTTGATGTGGGCGAAGAATGGCTGGTGGCCCCGCGCCAGTTTGGGCCTTCTGCGAGCGAGTGCGCACCGGCCGTACGTACCGGAGTGGCTCCCGGATCATGGTTCCATCAGACCGAGTGTTTCGGCCCTGTGCTTGGCCTCATGAGAGTGGAAAGCCTCGACGAAGCGATCGAGGTGCAGAACGGAACAAGCTTCGGTCTGACGGGAGGCATCCACTCGTTGGATCCCGATGAGGTCGACCGGTGGAAGGCTGCGGTCGAAGTTGGCAATGCGTATATCAACCGCGGCATCACCGGAGCGGTCGTCCAACGGCAACCGTTCGGCGGCTGGAAGAAGTCGGCCGTCGGCGGCAGCGCCAAGGCTGGTGGACCGGGCTATGTCCAACAGTTCGCCCGAGTCTCCGACCCCGTCGACGCAAGCCCTGACTACCAAGCCGTGTGGGACTCGTTCTTCTCTCGGAGTCACGACCCGTCCCAACTTCAGGCCGAATCGAA
>CALHFG010000068.1 GCA_938029215.1 uncultured Acidimicrobiales bacterium
GTGGCAGCGCCATAAGGCTGGCGAGCTTCTAGATGAGGCGCCGATGGCCTACAAGGACATCGGTCAGGTCATGGCGAACCAGGCTGACCTGGTGAAGGTGGAGGCCGAGCTCACCGCCATCGTCAACTACAAGGGCACCAAATAGCTACCGGTTGGGAGCGCCGCTGTTCTTGGACAGGGCGCTCCCTGCGGCTATCGAAGTTAGGTGTGTACCGAACGTTCGGTTACAGTCTGAGGGGACGCATTGGTCCAATCGTCGGACAACAGCTCGGAGGAGAGTTCATGCCGTTCACCCAGATTTCGCTCAAGAAAGGTACGTCGGTCGATTTCCGTCGATCGTTGATGGAAGAGGTCTACCTCGCGATGCGCGAGACCATTGCCATCCCGGAGGATGACCGTTTCGCCACGATCACAGAACTGGATCACGACAACGTCAATAACAGCGGCAACTACGCCGGCATCGACCGCTCTGACGACGTCGTCTTTGTGCAAATAACGCTCAATGCAGGACGAACGATCGATCGAAAGAAGGCGTTGTACGCCGCGATCGCCCGACGGTTCCACGACACGCTCAGTGTGCGGCCTGAAGACGTGGTCGTCAGCCTCGTCGAGGTCGCGGCACACGATTGGTCTCTTGGAAACGGCGTGGCTCAATACGCCTAGCTTCGTCGGCCTAGGCTCACATCGTGACGCCAGCAATCGTCTTCTTGGAGAAACAGGGCATTGCTCACGACGTTCTGTCGTACGATCACGACCCCGCCGTTCGGAGCTACGGGGATGAGGCGGCAACCGCTCTCGGGCTCGACGCCTCTCGTGTCTTCAAGACCTTGGTGGCGGATGTAGCGGGTGTCGGCTTGGTGGTCGCGGTCGTGCCCGTTTCCGGGCAGCTCGACCTGAAATCGCTGGCTAGGGCAGTCGGCGGGAAGAAGGCCACCATGGCAGATCCGCGAAAAGCTGAACGCAGCACTGGATATGTGTTGGGGGGCATCAGCCCGCTTGGCCAGAAGAAGCAGCTGCCGACCGTCATCGATTCCTCAGCTCGGCACTTGGATCGTATGTACGTGTCCGCAGGACGACGAGGGGTTGAGGTCGTCTTGGCGCCACTGGACCTTGCAGCGCTCACCGCAGCCGTCTTCGACGCGATCGAAACATGAGAAGGGCAGAGGCTCGGCCCCTGCCCTTCCTGTGTTCTGTTGTTTCGTGAGGCTCTGGCCCCACCGTTTGGAGTGCTAGAGGCGTTCGATGATCATGGCCATGCCTTGGCCACCACCGACACACATGGTTTCAAGACCAATGCTCTTGTCGGCATCTTCGAGACCGTTGATCAGGGTGGTCATGATGCGGGCACCTGTCATACCGAAGGGGTGCCCCAGAGCGATGCCGCCGCCATTGACGTGGAGCTTGTCGTGATCGATGCCGAGGTGCTCGGCCGACGGGAGAACCTGTGCGGCAAACGCCTCGTTGATTTCGACGAGATCGATGTCGTCGATGGTCATGCCGGCCCGCTTGAGCGCCATGCGGGATGCCTCGACCGGGCCTAGACCCATGATTTCGGGGTTGAGGCCGGTGACGCCGCTGCTGATGATGCGGGCAAGTGGCGTGATGCCCAGTTCCTTGGCTCGAGTATCGCTCATCACGATCACTGCGGCTGCGCCGTCGTTCAAGGGGCAGGCGTTGCCGGCCGTCACGGTGCCGTCGGGACGGAACACGGGGTTCAGCGTGCTGACCTTCTCATAGGCGGTCCCGGCGCGAGGCCCGTCGTCGGTCTTATAGATGCTGCCGTCTTGCAGCGTCACGGGCGTGATGTCCATCTCGAAGAAGCCACGGTTGATGGCTTCCTCGGCCCGGTTCTGGCTTTGGACACCCCACCGGTCTTGCTCTTCCCGGGTCACGCCTTCGAGTTGAGCGACGTTCTCGGCCGTCTGGCCCATCGTGATGTACACGTCGGGGAGACCCTCCGGTGGAGCCCATGTCTCGGCTCCGCCCTCAGAGCGAGCCTTTGTGCGAGCACCGGCTTCACCGAACACCGCCTTGTTTACCGCCTCTCCATTGTCGGAGGCGCCCTGGGTGTAGCGGCTAACGAACTCGGTGCCGGCTGCGATAAAGGCATCGCCTTCGCCCGCCTTGATGGCGTGAGCGGCCATGCGGATTGTCTGAAGCGAGCTGGAGCAGTAACGATTGACGGTCACGCCGGGGACGTTGTCGAGTCCTGCCATGACAGCGACGACGCGAGCCATATTGAAACCCTGCTCGCCGGCAGGCGAGCCACAGCCGAGCATAAGGTCTTCGATTTGGGCTGGATCGAGCTCGGGAACCTTGTCGAGGGCCGCCTTGACGATCTGCGCGGTGATGTCATCGGGACGCTCATCTTTGAGGGAACCCTTGAAGGCTCGGCCGATGGCGCTGCGGGCGGTGGAGACGATTACTGCTTCGGTCATACCTCTAGCGTACCTTTCTTGACCGTCCGGTCAAGTTTGGGCTGCATGAGCCGCTGTCAACCGATGGAAGAGACAACCACGATCGTGATGATCACAAGAGCAGCCAGAATGGCCACCGGAATCAGAAGCACCACGGACACGGCGGTAAAGGAGATTCGATCCATCGGCTCATCCGAAGGCTTCGGGGCATCGTTGTCGGTGGGGGCCGTCGGTTCGGGAGGCCCACTCGGTTGCACCGACGGGCGTGTGAGAGTCGTCCGGGCCGCCACTAACCGCTTCATCACGATGGGATCGCCGCCTCGGTCCGGATGGTGTTCCAGCGCACGCGATCTAAAGGCCTGGTCGAGCTGTGTCTGAGTGAAGTCCTCCGCGAGTCCGAGGACCTTCCGCGCCTGGTGTTGCTCCACGCAGTCGAAGCTATCAGTGCGTTTTCGACGAGCTCGATTCCGCGCTGCGGAGGGCACCGATCAGTGTGCTGAAGAACCACAGTCCACCAAAGACGGTGACCGGCCACCAGAACTGTCCGCTCCAGCGTTCGGTGAATTCATAGCCGAGGCCACGACCGAACCCGAGAGCACTGACGGCCATCGCCGCGCTTTGGATTCGCGGGTCATAGTCAAAGAGGCCCAGCGCCTGACCACAGTATGCAACCGTGGCGGGAATGCAGAGCAACCAAATGGCCGTCATATCCCAGCTCTGTGGCCATCCGATTCCGGCAGCGAACAAGAAGGCAACGACAACGCCGATCGGGTACAGAATGCTGCACCGCCGACAGACCCAATGGCCACCGAGGTTGACACACCGGTCTCCGAAGGGCTTCGCAGGGTCTGCTTTTCCGCTCTCGGGGTGGCGATGAGTAAGCCACATTTGACCTACGGAAGCTTCGGTGACTACACCATCAGACCTTCCCTCAGCATCCGTAGCCCGCATTTGGGCCAGTTTCGCCTCGAATGCTGCATCTAGATCCGATGGTGCAGTCACAGGGGGCCTATCGGATCTTCTCGCGCGGTCATAAGAACTTCTGACAAAAAGACTGAGGTGTTCTTACATGGGCGTCCGACTGCGTTCTGGCGGTGGTTCTTACGTGCGAGACCCCAAAGCCGGTGTTCTGACCGCCATGACCCACAAAGAGCGTGGGTGATGCACGAAATTTGGGGGGTTAGAACTGGTCGAGCCAGAGGCGGTGTTCGGCGAGGGTGGGGCGGGAGAGTTCGTTTGCTCGGGCGGTGACCTCACGCAGAAGCGCCGGCACATCGTCGAGATCACCACTGCGGTCGGCAGCTTGGTCCAGGAGTGCGCAGAGTTTCCGAGTCCCCTTGACCCGCGGGTCAGACTTGGGCAACCCCAGGGCGAAGTAGAAGTTGGACAGGTAACAGCTGTCGGCTTCGAGGTTCGCAAGGTGTTCCAGGGAAGGGTCGGTCCGGAAGGTCTTCCACGAATCGGTCATGGCGACGAGCAACGAATCGGCCTCCTTGCGCACCACCTTGCGAGGAATCGATCGCTTCTTGCTCTCGAGTCGGAGCCGCATAGCGATCAGTTGGCCAGTGCTGTAGCTCACCCGTTGGCGGAGGTCGGGGCTGAATGGTGGCGAAATGACATCGGGTTCGCGGACCAGCATGATGGCGGGTCCCAGCTGCTTGCGGATCGATTGGAGCGGCGGGAGTTCGGACTGATCCTGAGCTTTCACCTCGGAGAGGCCGAGGCACACCGAAAGACGCTGGAGCGGTTCGACCAGCGCACGGAGGTTGCTCACCGGATCGATTTCGACCGATCCCAGAATGAGCGTGAGCTCGTCGATCACCTGAATGGCTCGCCGGGTTGTCGCCTTACCTTGCTGCCGCGCTCCCATAGTTCCCCACCTGTTGTCGCTGTTGGGAACGGTACCAACGTTCACGCGGGACGGCCAAGGGCTCACGGGGTGTGAAAGTGCCCGGTCGAATCGGGGCCCCAAACGTGATCGGTCGCAGTCGCGGCGGGTCTGTTTGTGCTGGTGCGCGTGATCCACAACAATCAATGCATGAGTGAAACGGGATCCAACGACGCAATCGAAGCCCTGATGGATGAGCGGCGAACCTTTCGCCCGTCACAGAAGTTCCAAGACCAAGCATTGGTCGCAGATCAATCGATGTACGAGGCGGCCTCGAAGGACCGTCTGGCGTTCTGGGCCGAACAAGCCGAACGCCTCACCTGGACTCAGAAATGGGATCAGATCCTTGATTGGTCGGACGCACCGTTCGCCAAGTGGTTTGTGAACGGCAAGTTGAACGTCTCGGCCAACTGTCTCGATCGCCACGTTGAAGCGGGGATTGGCGACCGAGTGGCATATCACTTCGAAGGTGAACCGGGGGACAAGCGGACCATTACCTATGCCGATCTGCTCGAGGAAGTGCAGCGGGCCGCCAACGCCTTAAAGTCGCTCGGAGTCGGGCGGGGCGATCGGGTGGCCATCTACATGCCCATGATCCCCGAGTTGCCCATAGCGATGTTGGCCTGTGCCCGTATCGGAGCGGCCCACTCGGTGGTGTTCGGCGGGTTTAGCGCGGCGTCGCTGTCGGACCGGATCAACGACGCCGAAGCCAAAGTGGTGATCACCGCCGACGGTGGATACCGACGGGGTGCTCCGAGCATGCTGAAAGGCATCGTGGACGACGCGATCGAGTCCACCTCCACCGTGACCAGCGTGTTGATGGTGCAACGCATCGGGGATGCCGCCGACCCGGTCAATGTGGTGGACGGCAGAGACGTCTGGTGGCATGACCTCGTGCCTTCCCAAGAGGCGGTGTGTGCCCCGGAAGAAATGGACGCCGAGGACCTGCTCTTCTTGCTCTACACATCGGGAACCACCGGCAAGCCCAAGGGGATCATGCACACGACCGGTGGCTACCTCACGCAAGCAGCGTTTACCCACAACTACGTATTCGACATCCACCCCGACACCGATGTCTATTGGTGCGCTGCTGACATCGGGTGGATTACCGGCCACAGCTACATCACCTACGGACCGCTCGCGAACGCCTGCACCTCGGTGATGTATGAGGGAACGCCTGACACCCCGAGAGAGGCCAATCGGGACGGCGATCGGGCCGGCTGGGCCAAGGATCGTTTCTGGGAGATCATTGAGGACTACAGAGTCACCAAGCTTTACACCGCCCCTACCGCCATCCGTACGTTTATGAAGTGGGGTGCTCAGTGGCCCGAAGGCCGAGACCTTTCCTCACTCATGGTGCTTGGCTCGGTCGGCGAGCCCATCAACCCCGAGGCCTGGGTCTGGTACCACACCCACATCGGCGGCGGCGATTGTCCAATCGTCGATACCTGGTGGCAAACCGAAACCGGCGGAATGATGATCGCGCCTCTTCCCGGCGTGACCTCGTGCAAGCCCGGTTCGGCAAGTGGACCTCTGCCCGGCATCAGCGCAGAAATCGTGGACAACGATGGCAATTCTGTCGGCGTGCCCGGAGGAGGTTTCCTAACCCTCACCGAGCCGTGGCCCTCTATGTTGCGAGGTATCTGGGGAGATCCCGATCGATATCGGGACACGTACTGGTCGCGGTTTGAAGGTCGGTATTTTGCCGGTGACGGTGCGAAGTGGGACGACGACGGCGACATCTGGCTGCTTGGCCGGGTCGACGATGTAATGAACATCTCCGGGCACCGGCTCTCCACGACCGAGATCGAATCTGCGTTGGTAGATCACACATCGGTGGCCGAGGCCGCAGTGGTCGGGCGAGACGACGCAACAACGGGTCAGGCGATCAGCGCGTTTGTCATCCTGCGGGGTGGCATCGAGCCGTCGGCGGAGCTGAAGGTGGAGCTGCGAAATCACGTGGCCAAGGTCATCAGCCCCATCGCCAAGCCCGCCGACCTCGCGTTGGTGCCTGAGCTTCCAAAGACTCGATCCGGCAAGATCATGCGGCGCTTGCTGCGAGACATGGCCGAGGGCCGATCGATCGGCGACACCACCACGTTGGCCGATCCTTCGATCGTGCCGGTTATCGAGTCGGCTCTCAAGGAGTAGCCGGAAGAGCTTGCCAGGCGCCGTGTCAAACGACGGCTCGATTGCGGTTTCACGGGCAGCGAATCGGTTGTTGGAAGGTACGATGAGGGTATGCGCGTTCGCTTTCGGTTTGCTGCCGTTCTTGTCGGTCTGGGTCTGGTCGCGTCTGCGTGTGGTCTTGGCGCTGGAGCCAGCCGCGAATCTTTGATCGACATTCTGATCGTGGAGGGCGGCCTCACCGACAGCGAGGCCAAATGCGTTAGCGATGCGTTGTATGCAACTCCCGGCCTTTCCGAAGATCAGATCAACAGCTTCTCAGTGATTAGCGAAGTCGATCCCGACAGCGGCGACGCCGGTGCGTTCGCGCTGTATGAGAGTGCGGTCGACACCGCCGTGCGGACCTGCGTTCGCTAAATTTATCGGTCTGTCACAACCGCCGACGCCGATGTGCTGAGCTGGGCCAATAGGCCATTCGAACCAGTATTTGGGTCGGATGACACCTTCACCTGATAGGGGAAAGCGTGCCGATAGATGACAGTATGGAGCCTGTGATCAACGAACCGAATGCGATCAGTGAGCACATCGCCGGCCTCAAGGCGGCGATCGACGGACAGCTCTCCGACAAGAACCGGATTATCGACCATCTCCTCGACATGCGCCTGGACTTTGGGACACCCGGAATCGTCGCCGTAATCGACGAACTACTCGCCGATGTTCCTGGCCTCACCGTTGTAGAGAACGAGTGGTGGAGTGGTGCACTCGATCGGCTGTCGAAGGCCTCTGAGCCCTCCGGCGTCTAGGCCTTCTCAGGTTCCAACAACAACGGGTTCTTGGAGACGCCGAGCGGCGTGTAGCTGAGCACCACAAATAGCAAGAAGCCGACGCCTGCAAAGAGTTTGAGCGACTCGGGAAGCCTGGCGGCGAGGGGCGAGACCTCGGTCGATTCCACGATTTCGTAGCGCACTCGCTGAGCGGCCAGTTCTTCTTCCGCTTCGGCGCGTTTGCCCTCGAGTTCTCCAATGAGGGCCGCCGTTCCTTCCAGTCGAGTGGATCTGATGGTGATCTCCGCCGCGTTACGAGCCTCGCCCACTGCCTGTTCTTGCTCGGCAAACTCGTTCCGGAGGGTAAGGAGTTCAGCCGATAGTGCCTCGATCCGAAGGTTCACTGGCTCGGCCCGCAGCACTTGGTCATGGGAGATGAACGCTTCGGCGGTGTTCTCGGCCCCTCGTGCCGCTTCGTTGGCCGATGGGCCCGTCGCCACGATCACCAAATCCACGATGTTCTGCGGGCGCAGCGCCTCCACCTCGGCGTTTCCCGCCCACTGTTGCCCTTCATCGGAATTGATCCAGATCGCTGATGCTCGCTGAATGCTGGAGTGCCAGGGCCACGACGTGGAATTCTCGATCAGTTCCAACTGCACCCGGTGCTGGTTGGCTGGTGCCCTCACCACCCCGAATGCGAGGAAGGCCGCGGCGACGGCCAAGGCGGCCAGTGCTGCTCGTTGGCCGTTGGGGATCACTGGACGAGCCTAATCAACGTCGAACTCTCGAGGGACTGCATCACCGGTTGAAAAGACTATTGGAAGTACTTTTTGAGGGTGAGTGGGTTCATCTTTGGCGTAGATCTTGACGGCGTGTGCGCCGATTACACGGTGGGGTTTCGCGAGTTCGTCGCGGCCGAGCGAGGGGTCGACCTCGAAAGCCTGCCGCTGGAGCGAAGCTGGGACTTCCGTGAATGGGATCTCGATGCCGACCAATTTGCTGCCATGCATCACAAGGCAGTCACCGAAGCCCGCATGTTCCGAGAACTCCCCGCGATCGAGGGAGCAGCCGATGCCTTGTGGCGACTCAGCGACGCAGGGGTGTGGATTCGGATCATCACCCACCGCCTCTATGTGAACTGGAGTCATGAGGCGGCGGTGGTCGACACGGTGGCCTGGCTCGACGAAGCACAGATTCCGTATCGAGATATCTGTTTCCTGGGGGCCAAGCCGCAGGTGGAAGCCCACGTCTACATCGATGATGCCGAACACAACGTGTCCGCCCTTCGCAAGGCGGGGAACGATGTGATTGTGTTCGATCAGCCCTACAACCGGGGTCTGAAAGGTCCTCGTGCGGAGAACTGGGATCAGGTCGAGGAGATCGTGCTCGAACTGGCGAGCCAGCACGGTTGGCTCCAACCTCAACTTCCTGGCATGGATTCGGGCGCTGATCGCCTCACCCGCAACAAGAAACTTGGCTGACGCAGGTCGAACGTGATGGTGACTTTGCTCGCAGGTATCGAGCAACGCGCAGCAAGTGGATGAGGGTGCGATAGACATATCTGTCGTGGGAACGGTTACGGAACCGAATGACGTCTATGCCTTTGTGGTGGGGCCCGGGCATGAGGATCGAGCAGCGCTCGAGAGAGCCCGACTCTTCGAACTCCCGGTGGACCGGTTGGTCCGGTTCCGGCTGGTTCATTTGCGGGCCAGCCTGGTCGACGGTGACCTCGGCCGTCTGGCTTCAGAGCTGTGTGTCGACCCGGTCGGCGGATGGTGGGAACTTGCCACCAGTCTTCATCAGGCCGCGCCAGGCGAAGACGACCTTTTGATTGAGACCGGTCTTCGCCCTGGCGTAACCGACCGCGAAGGGGCCGAGCTCGTTCGGGCGTCGGCCCAACTGGGGTTGGGGGTTCAAGCCGCAACCATCGGGACCCGTTGGATCGTCTCCGGCTCGCTGAGTGAGCTGCAGGTCGTCCAACTCGCCGAACGGGTACTGCATAACGACGTGATCGAACGTTGGGCGCCTGAACACCTCGAACCGAGCTTCGTGGGATCTATCTCAGGGGCACCGGCGACCCAGAGCGTGACGGTGCGAGGACTCGACGCTGATGGTCTGGCGGAGGTTAACTCCGCCCGTCGGCTTGGCTTGGATCCGGAGGAGATGCAGGTCATCTCTCATCACTACGCCGACTTGGGTCGTGACCCCACCGATGCCGAGTTGGAAACGCTGGCCCAGACCTGGAGCGAGCACTGTGCTCACAAGACCTTCCGAGCCCATATTTCGGTCACGGAAGCCGACGGGTCCACGACCGAAGTTGATGGCTTACTGAAGTCTTATCTGCGGGCGGCCACCGATCGGATTGATGCCCCCTGGGTTCGAAGCGCGTTCGTCGATAACGCGGGGATCGTGCAGTTCGACGACGATTTCGATATCGCTCTGAAAGCTGAGACTCACAACCACCCTTCCGCTCTGGAACCCTTCGGCGGTGCCAATACCGGTGTCGGCGGAGTCGTTCGCGACATCCTGGGGGTCTCGGCCAAGCCGATCTCGGTCAGCGACATTTTGTGCTTCGGGCCTGAAGATACCGAGCCTCGCTCGCTGCCCGACGGTGTGCTTCATCCCAAGAGAGTTCGTGAGGGGGTGATCGCCGGCGTCGGTGACTACGGCAACAAGATTGGCGTTCCAAACATCGCAGGTGCGATCGTTCACGACCCTCGTTACACCACCACCCCGCTGGTCTTCGCCGGGTGCATAGGCCTCCTGCCAACAGGGTCCAACCCCACCAATGCTCAAGCCGGCGACAGCATTGTGGTGTTGGGCGGCGCCGTGGGGCGCGACGGGGTCGGCGGTGCAACTTTTTCCAGCCAGACCATGGGCGTCGAAACCGCCGACGTCGCTGGCTCTTCGGTCCAGATCGGTGACCCGATTGTCGAGAAAGGTCTGATCGACGTCGTGCTGGAGGCACGAGATGCCAAGCTCTACAGCGCTATCACCGATTGTGGGGCTGGAGGGCTGAGTTCCGCCGTTGGTGAGATGGCCGAGGAGCTCGGCGCGCGGGTCGATCTTGCGCTTGTACCACGCAAGTATTCGGGGCTGGCCCCGTGGGAGGTCTGGCTCAGCGAGGCGCAAGAACGAATGGTGATGGCGGTTCCCGACCCGGCGCCGTTAATCGAACTCGCCAAGCGCTGGAGCGTCGACTCGGCCGTGATCGGAACGTTCACCGGCGAAGGTCGACTCGTCGTAGTCGACGGGGACGACACCGTGATCGATATCTCGTGTGACTTCCTGCACGAAGGGCGCCCCAAGCGTCAGATGACTGCCACCATTTCTGCGCCGGAGCACGTCGAAGCGACAGCGGCGGCACTTGAGAACGTCGATCCGATGGGTGACCTTCTGAAGATCCTGGCCCATCCCAGCGTGCGATCGAACGAAGATGTGGTGCGAACCTTCGATCACGAGATCATGGGCGGCACAGTGGTTCGGCCCTACGGCGGGCCCCATGGTGACGGGCCGGCCGACGGTACGACTCAAATCCCGCCGGGAACAACCAGCGGTCGAGCGATGACCATCGGTATTGGCATCAATGCCCTCATGGGGGACCTCGATAGTTACGCAATGGCCTGGAGCGTGATCGACGAGGCCATTCGGAACGCGGTTCTCGGAGGGGCCAACCCAGACCAGCTTTCCCTACTCGACAACTTTGCGTGGGGTAAACCAACCAACCCGGAGACGCTCGGCCAGATCGTCGCGGCGTGTCGCGCCTGCCACGATGCCGCACTGCACTTCAACGCGCCGTTTGTCTCCGGCAAAGACAGTCTCTACAACGAGTTTGTGCGGCCCGATGGCACCCCGGACCCCGTGGCTCCCACGCTGGTGATCACCGCTGTTGGTCTTGTAGACAACCCGGCCGGGGTGCCGCTCACCGGAGCCGTTCGGCCAGGAAACGAAGTATGGCTAGTAGGACCTGCTGCGGGGGCGCTCGGTGGATCGCACTATGAGGCGGTCCACCCTGCGATCGAACTCGGGGAAGGTGGAGCCGTTGCGCAACCAAACACCGATGCGCTCGACACGCACCGGGCGGTCGCTGAGGCGATCGCCAACGGCATAGTCGAATCAGGACACGACCTCGCCGAGGGCGGCCTCGCCGTCGCTGCGGCCGAGTGGGCCTTTGCCGGCCGTGTCGGCCTCACCCTCGACAGCGCCGAGATTACGAACGACCCGCACGTACTGTTTGGTGAGGGTCCGACCCGGTATCTACTCGAGGTCGATCCAGCCAACAGCGGCTCGGTCGAAGCGATTCCCGGCGCTCGCCGGATTGGCTCCGTCGTCGACTCCGACACCGTGACCGTTGGCCCAATGTCGGTGACCCTGGCCGATATCGAAACCGCCTACCGAGGACACATCCGATGAGCCGCCCCAAAGTTCTGATCCCTATTGCCCTCGGGACAAACCGAGATGCTGATCTTGCTGACGCGTTTCGTTTGGCCGGCGCCGACCCCGAGACCGTCCCCATCGCAGACCTGCGAAACGGCGTGCGTCAGATGGCGGACTATCAAATCCTGGCGGTACCAGGTGGCTTCAGCTATGGCGATGCGTTAGGTGCTGGACGGCTGCTGGGTCTTGATCTCATCGGGTGGTTCGGTGATCAACTGCGCGACGCCGTCGCGGCGGGCAAACCAATCTTTGGCGTTTGCAACGGTTTCCAGGCTCTCGTTCGCACCGGGCTCTTGCCCGGCGATTCCGGTACTGCATCGACGCTGGCAGAGAACGAATCTGAACGATTCGAATGCCGCTGGGTCACGCTCAATCCCAGCCCCGCGAGCGTATGGACCGCCGAGCTGACCGAACCGTTGCGCTGCCCGGTTGCTCACGGCGAAGGGCAGTTCGTTTCGGGCAATCTTCAGGGCTTGACCGAACGCGACGGTGTGGTGCTGCGTTACTCATCCGGCGGCTATCCCAATAACCCCAACGGTTCTGCCGGCGATGTCGCCGGCGTTACCGACGCTACGGGCATGATCCTCGGTTTGATGCCACACCCCGAGAATCACGTCCACTCCTGGCAGGACCCGCTGCGGGGCCGTACGCCTGGGGGTAACTGTCTTCCTCTCTTCCAAGCCGGAGTCCGGGCCGCGTAAAGGGGTCAGACCCCGTCTGTCGGATGGGTATAGTCGTCGCTTCACCGAGGGGAGTCAAGATGGCAAACGTTGAAGTTGCGATCATCATGGGGAGTCAGAGCGACTGGCCCACCATGCGGGAAGCGGCGGGCGTTCTCGACGAGCTCGGCATCGGGTATGAGTCAAGAATCGTTTCTGCTCACCGCACGCCCGATCGTTTGTGGGAGTTCGGAACCACGGCGGTGGATCGTGGTCTGAAAGTCATCATCGCCGGGGCCGGGGGAGCGGCTCATCTACCGGGCATGGTGGCATCGAAAACCCGCATTCCTGTGATCGGTGTTCCGGTGCAAACCAAGGCGCTGTCGGGGGTCGACAGTCTCTATTCGATCGTGCAGATGCCTCGCGGTTTCCCTGTTGCCACCATGGCAATCGGGCCGGCCGGAGCAACCAACGCCGGACTGATGGCTGCAGGGATCTTGGCGTTGCAGGATGATGAGCTCGCCGCCAAGCTGCAAGATTGGCGGTCCGCTCTTTCGGCGTCGATTCCCGAAGCTCCCTCCGATGACTGAGCCTCTGCCTCCCGGCTCGATCATCGGTATCTTGGGCGGCGGTCAGTTGGGTCGGATGCTCTCGGTCGCCGCCTCACGGCTAGGGTTCCGGACCCACATCTTTGAACCGGGCGCCGAGCCGCCCGCGGGTCACGTGGCCGATCGAGTCGTCACAGCTGACTATGCCGACACCGATGCTTTGGTTGAGTTTGGTCAGGCCGTCGCGGTGGTCACATACGAGTTTGAGAACGTACCCACCTCGTCGCTCGATTCGCTCGAGGCTGTGGTGCCAATCCAGCCAAACCGGCGGGCTCTCGGCACGAGCCAGGATCGTATCGACGAGAAAAATTTCCTATCTGGGCTCGGCCTTTCGGTTGCCCCCTATGCCGCCGTTGATGATGCCGATTCGCTCGCCTCCGCCGTGGCCGCGATCGGTGTCCCGTCGATCCTGAAGTCTCGACGATTCGGCTACGACGGCAAGGGCCAGGCCCGCCTGCTCACTGAGGCTGATCAGTCCGCAGCTCTGGACACACTGGCGGGCGCTCCTGCGGTCTTGGAAGGTTTCGTAGACTTCGACCGTGAGATCTCGGTCATTGCGGCTCGGGGTGCGTCAGGGGAGATCGTGTGTTTCGATCCCGGGGAGAACGTGCACGAAGCGGGAATCCTTCGCACGACCACCGTCCCCGCACGAATCGATGACGACGTGGCCAAACGGGCCAAGCTTATTGCCACTCAGATTCTGCAGGCTCTCGACTACGTGGGGGTGCTCGGGGTGGAGCTGTTTGTGACCGCCGACGGTTTGCTCGTAAACGAGATTGCTCCGCGGGTGCACAACAGCGGGCACTGGACACAAAACGGGTGTGCCATCGATCAGTTTGAGCAACACATCCGAGCGATCGCCGGACTGCCGTTGGGCGATGGGCGTCGGCACAGCGATGTCGTCATGGAGAATCTCATCGGCGACGACATGGATCGCGTCGGCGACCTCGTCGCCGACGGATCCACGGCCCTTCATCTGTACGGAAAAGCCGAGACCCGACCAGGCCGCAAGATGGGCCACCTCAATCGAATCGTCAACTCCTGATTCGACGTGAGCCGAAGGTGGACCTCGGCGGAGTCAGTCGACCACGAACAACTTGTCGAGGTGATAGTCGATGGCGAGATAGGCATCCTCTGCCGTCATCGTCTCGAGCATCACGTACTGGCCAAGTCCAGTGGTGAGTGCGGTCAGTAGTGCGGCTTCGGTGCTGGGGACAACGCCATCTCGCAGATCGCCTCGTTCGAGCTGATCCGCAATGGCCGTCAGCATCAGTTGAGCCTCAACCTGACGTGGTCCCTCCGTTGAATTTTTGGAATCGGGGGAAACCACGGCCTCGGCGGCGAGTGCCAGGTACATCAGACCGGCTGTTCGGCTGTCATCATCGGCGGGGATGAAGGACTTCATGAAGGCGCCAAGAACCTGGCGCGCTGAGCAATCGGTTTGAGCTATCCAGGCCATCAGCCGAACGGTTGAGCGTTCGCCCACATGTCGCTGAGTTGTTTCCAGGAGCTCGGCCTTGGTTGCAAAGTAGTGCTGCACGGTCGGAGCGGACATGCCCGCTTCGGCGGCGATTGTTCTGAACGTCGCGGCGTGCAGACCTCCGCGAAGAGTGATGCGGCAGACCGCATCGGTGATTTCGCGTCTGCGTTGCTCGTGGTCGACTTTCTTGGGCATTGCTATTACCATACACTCGTATGGTAAAAACTAAAACATTCAAAGGGCAATGGAGCAGCGATCGAGCGGAGTCGAAATTCCGTTCCAAGGAAGCTGTCGTCTGGGGACGCGCCAACCCGCCGCCCGACCCGATCGATGTGCCGACAAGCTTCGGAAGCACACGGGCCTATCGTTGGCGCGGCGACGGCACGCCGATCGTTTTTCTTCACGGCATGACCGATACGTCCGTTCGCTGGATTCGGTACGCAGAAGCGCTCGTCGGCCATGACGTGTATGCCATCGACATCATGGGTGATGTCGGCCACTCCAAGCCCGACGTGGGATTCGCTAGCGCCGATGAGTATTCGGTTTGGCTGGGCGAGACACTCGCAGCGCTTGGAATCGCCAAGCCTCATGTTGTGGGGGCTTCTCTTGGCGGCTACATCGCATTGTCTTATGCCATGAACGCCGACGCGGTGTCTACTGTCATCGGGTTGGAACCGGTCGGGGTCGTCGATCTCAAACTGCTGCGACTGATGCGGTGGAGTTTTCGCTGTGCCTTGGCTTCCTATGGCTCGGAGGGGAGACGTGCCCGACAGGCGGTTCGGCTTCGGCAGCCACTCCTCGCCGACAAGGCATCGATGGAGTTAGTGCTGCAGGCTCAACGCGGTCATCCGATCAAGGTGCCGCCAATTTCTACCTTCTCCGATGAGCAGTTGCAGTCGATCGACGCTCCCGTTCGGGTGCTTGCCGGTGCCGATTCTCGAGCGTTTGACGTCGGTCGACTGATCGATCGGATCAACGAAATCGTCCCCCATGGTGAGGCCCGGTTGTTACCGGCCGCCGGTCACGCCTTGTCCGACAGTCACTTCGACGATTGCCTTGCTGCGATCAAAGAAATGGTGCCAGCAACCTAGCGCTTCCGACGATGTCGGTTTTGGCGGTTTGGACTGCACGAGAGCGCTCTAAACTACAAGCGTGGGAGCACCGGAAACCTTGGAAGGTATCTCGTTCGAGTTGCCCGGTCACCAAGCGGGCAAGGTGCGCGACGCATGGGAACTTCCTGATCAGCGGCGCCTTTTGGTTACCTCTGACCGT
>CALHFG010000069.1 GCA_938029215.1 uncultured Acidimicrobiales bacterium
ACCGCCCAACCCGGGAGGGACCGAACCGCCCCGGCGTCGCCGAAGGTAACGGTCTTGTTGTCGGAACGTTTCTTGGCTTTGGTGTCGGAGGCGACTAGCTCTGCTCCGGCGTCGGCAATCGTGTCGTTGTCGTGCTCACTCATCAGGCCATCTCCCTTCCCATGATCTCTTCTTCCATTTCCCAGATGAAGCTCAGGATCTCTTCCCGAACCTCAATGAACTCTGGACTGTTCTTGATGTCTCGACTGTTCTCGGTGAGCGCTCGTTTGGCGAAGGGCAACTCGTAAACCTTCTCGATACGACCTGGACGAGGAGCCATCACGAACACCGTGTCGCCCAGCAGCAGCGCCTCTTCCACGCTGTGAGTCACCATCACGATGCTCTTGCCAGTGTCGTTCCACAGGTTCAGAATGAGGCCCTGCATCTTCTCGCGGGTGAGCGCGTCGAGGGCGCCGAGCGGCTCGTCCATGAGCATCATCTCGGGATCGTTCGCTAGACAACGGGCCAGGGCCACACGTTGCTGCATACCGCCGGACAGCTCATAGACCTGCTTGTCTCCAAAGCCCGAGAGGCCAACGATGTCGAGGAGGCGGTTGACCTCAGGTCGGAATTCGGCAGCCTTCTTTCCCGCCATGCGAGGACCGAACGAGATGTTCTTCGAAACCGATAGCCACTCGAAGAGAGCACCTTGCTGGAACACCATGCCACGGTCTTTGCTGGGGCCGGTGATCTTTTGGTCGCCGAGATACACCTCGCCGCTGGTGGGGCCCAGGAATCCTGCAATGATGTTGAGCAGAGTGGTTTTGCCACAGCCGCTGGGACCGAGCAAGGTCAGCATCCGACCGCCTGCGAGCTCGAAAGAGATGTCGCTCAAGGCATGGACGGAACCCCCTTTCGGAAGCTGGTAGACCATGTCTAGATTTCGTACGCTTAGCGGCTTCATAGGCCTGCAGTTCCCCTCGCTTGTTTGATCCCCGATATGGGGACGCCGACGACATGATGTCGCCGGCGCCCCAGTTACTGACTTCTAGTGAGAGCGGATGCTCTACTTGGCGGCTTCCAGGAAGGAAGCGTCGATGAACTGGTTGTAGTCATCGGCTACAGCGTCAATCTGACCCTGATCCTTGAAGAAGGTCATCTGCTCCAGCATTACTTCGCCTACGCCCTTGCCGAGCCACGCATCGCTGAGCTGCTCATCGAGGGTGGGGAAGGTGAACCACGTGGGGCCGGAGAGGAAGTTGCCGACGTCTTCCATACCGGCTGCGGTAGCAATGATGGGGTTGTTGGCTGCCGGGTCGGCGGCCCACTTCTGGTTGAACTGCTCGTTGGCCCGAAGGAAGCCAGACACGACCTCAGGGTTCGCATCGGCGAACTCGTTGCGGACAGCGGTGACGTCGTAGGTCTTGATGCCAACCTCGTCGGAGGTCTCGGCTCCGGTGAGTAGCGGTACGCCGCCAGCCTCTTCCATGGTGACCAATGGTCCACCGAAGGCGCAGCCAACCTGGATCTGACCGCTCACGAATGAAGCTGCGGTGGAGTCGCCGCTCTCGTGGGGAAGGATCTCTACGTCGCCCTCGTCGACACCCAGGAACTCCAGGATGTTGAGCAGCTTGTAGTGGGTGACGTTACCGATCGGGGTGAGAATGGTTGCACCCTTGAGCGTCTCGGCAGCGTTGTCGCGGGTGTAGCCGAGGTCGCCGGAAACGAAGCAGTTGTCAGCATCGGCGTAACCAACCGCGATACCCACCATCTTGATGGGGGCGCCGTTGGTGGCCTTTACTGCGAACGGCGTGAGGCCGATCGAGTAGCTGATGTCGATGTCGCCGGCGATCATGGCGTCAGCCATCGAGCCGCCGTCGGGGAACGGAATCCAGGTGATGTTTTCGGCGCCAGCGGCGGCGGCGAAGCTGCCGTCTTCCTGACCGATTTGTGGAGGCAATGGCCAACCGGAGAAGTACGCAACGTTGATGTTGTCGATGAGGGTTTCGCCCTCTTCCATTGCATCATCCGCCTCGGCGCCGCCGTCGTCATCGCTGCTCGCTGGGGCTGCGGTGCTACCGCTGCCGCATGCTGCGGCGATCAGGGCCAGCAGGGCCAGGATCGATAGAAGTTTCTTCATGTGTTTCTCTCCCTAGGTAGGTAAACGGGCTAGGAACCCGCCAACTCCGATGGTTACCGGAGGTAGTTAGTGGCTATCACAGTAGGCGAATTTATGGGTTGCAGGTGGACAAACTGTGTTAACTCTGGAGCAAAACGTAAGAAAGTCCGAACTTCTTCTCCATATTCGGAGAGAAGTTCGGACTTGGCCTACGAATCCGCGTTATGCCGGGTTGGCGTTAAGCCATTCGCGAGTCCAGGTTAGCACCTGATCCAGGCGCGACTGGATGTCGTCGAGTACTTCGCCGTCTGCGATCAACGGCGGCGAAGTCACGAGCATCGTTGCTCCGCGGTCGTCGGGGCGGATCAAGAGGCCCGCGTCTCGGACCATCTTGGCCAGTCCGCCGCCTTGCAGCCCGGCGCGTTGAGCATCGGTGAGCGGCGTCGCTGTTTCGGAGTCGCCGCAAAGTTCCAGAGCGTAGAAGTAGCCAAGACCTCGAACCTCACTGACGCAGGTGTGGCTGTCGAGCAGTGTGTCCAGGCGGCTGCGGAATCCGGATTCATTGTCCAAGACGTGTTGCATGATGCCTTCACTGCGCATCGCAGAGATGTTGGCCACCGCGACGGCGGTGGCTACCGGGTGCCCGCCGAACGTGGCGCCGTGCATATAGGCCCCCATTGGAGACTCCCAAATGCTCTCCACCAAAGGGGTGCGGCAGACCATGCCTCCCAGCGGTTGGTAGGCGCTGGTAACACCCTTAGCGAAGGTGATGATGTCGGGCACGACGCCGAATCGCTCGCTGGCAAAGAAATGACCGAAACGACCAAAGGCGCAAATGACCTCGTCGGCGATCAGCAGAACGCCGTACTTGTCGGCGATACGGCGTAGCTCGGGCCAGTAGCCCTCGGGTGGAACCAGTCCGCCGCGCCCATTTTGTACGGGCTCGGCGATGATGGCCGACACGGTCTCGGGGCCCTCGGCCAAAATCATTTCTTCGATTGCGGCCGCTGAAGCGAGCGCAGCAGCGGTGTCGCCGTAGGTGTTGCGAACATGACGG
>CALHFG010000070.1 GCA_938029215.1 uncultured Acidimicrobiales bacterium
CTCGGCACCGATGATGATCGAGATGGCGGTGAGCTGGAAGAAGATGATGAGGCCGGCGATTCCACCGAGTAAGGCGTAGGCCGCACCGAACGAGCCGACGTTTTGGGCGTAGAAACTAAACGCGATCGCCGACAACACCCAAAGAACCATCGCAACTCGAGCACCCTTGTTTTTCCACGGGGTCTTGCGGGCCCTGTCCGGGCTGTAGCGATACAGGACCGTGAGCGCGAGCGGGAACAGAATGGCGAGGCCCACGAACGTTCCAACGTTCACGATCGCTTCGGTCGGACCCCCCAGATTGGCCCGTGCGGTGAGCACCGGGATGACGCCCAGAAGACCAACGAGCGCCACGACAAACACGATGCCAAGTGCGGTGAACAGATAGGCGAGGCCGCGAACGACCAACCCGCTGCGAGTTTCGGGAGCCTCGTACGCAGCGTTGACGACACTCATGAGCTTCTGGGTGGCTCCGGAGGCGGAAAACAACGCGATGAGGAGACCAACGATGACGCTCGCAAGCTTGCCGATGCTCAAGCCAGGGTCGGTGGCCGGAAGTTCACACGATCCATCACCAGGGTTCGTGCCACTCACAGCCTCGCACCCAAACTCCTTCACCAGATCGCCGGTGGGGCCGCCGAGGTTCTGCCCAAGGTCGTTGACCTGGGAAATGATCTCAGCCGGGTCGTTGACCAACGAATACAGGCTCGTCATCGCAATCAGGGTGGGCAGAAGGGCCAGCAGTGCGTAAAACGCGATTCCTGCCGCAATGACCGTGACATTGTGTCGCCCGAATCTCTTCAAGACCAGCTTGGCGGTCTTGATGAAGCCAACCCGATGCTGGGTCGCGCTGGGGTCATCGAACGGGTTCAGGTCCCGCTCTCGAGTTGTTGTCGCCACTTGTTAGTACTCCTCGTCTTCCCAAACCTCGACGATGTGGGCACCCGTGCGATCACGAAACGGCCCACGGCCGTATGTCCAGACCCTCTTCGGCACAAACTTTCGCTGCGGAAAGTTCAGGCGGTCGATAATCACCGCAATCAGCGAAAGCAGAAGGCCTGCTCCGCCGAGCAGAAGACCGGTCTGAGAGATCATTCCGCAATTCTACTGCAGGAGATCAATGATGCTTGGGTGGGCCGATCGGACGCTCGGCCGAAAGTCAGTTTCCAGGCGCGTCAGCTGCGGTGGGATCCACCGGATCGGCGCAGTTCAAAAGGCTGGCGCAGACGCCACTGAGATCGGAGGCAAACCGGACGTCACCACCTGTGAAGCCAAGGGGCGCATAGGTAACGCTGGCAACACCCACGATCTTGCCGGTGCTATCAACCAGCGGCCCACCGTTGAACAGGCTGCCAATTGCAGCCGTGTGTTGCAGGCCCACATCGGACCGATCGAGCACCGTCCCGGGCGAGGCGGTTGCTCCCTGCCCACCGGTGCCACTCATGGCGAACACTTTGGCGCCAACGACCGACGTAAGGTCGGCTTCGGTCGCAAAGGTCAGCTTGGGAATCTCGACGTCGACCACGATCAACGCCAGATCACGCTCGGCATCCCAGGACCAAAGCGTTGCGGGGATGCGTTCGTCGCCTTTCACCAGCTCAATGCCAGGGGCCGGGGCGATGGTGCTCGATTTCACGAGGGCGTAGCTGGTCACCAAGGCCGTGCCTCCTTCGTGTTTCGCAACCGCTGCAGCAGTCCCGGCGACCGATGCGCCTCGCTCGTTGGTCGTGCGCAGCTGGTACACCGATTCACCGATCTGGCCCGGCAGGTTTACAACACCGTTTTGTTCAGAGACGAACTCGCCCAACGGCTGCAGCTCTTCCCGAATTTGGTCCAACGAGTCACCGCGTAGCTGGTTGATCGAGTCACTGGCATCGATGAACTGTTCGTCGAAACCCTCGACGAAGCGAGCGATTTCTTGCTCGTTCGCCGCGAGGCGGTTGTCGTAGTACGCATAGAAGCCAGCTCCAGCGAACGCGATGCCCAACGCCATCGAAAGCAACATGAAGGAGATGCCGATGGCGGTTCGTGGCAGGATCCGGTGTCGGCGTTTGGAGCGGCCGGGAGACATCGCAATGAAGCCGCGGCGCTCGAGGACCTTGCCTTCCCGGAATCGGTCCCAGAGACCTTTCGGGCGAACCTCGGGGGCAACGCCACCGATACGCCCACGCTTTCGAGCAGTCGGCTGCTGAGGCGTAGCGACCGTCGGCTCAACCACGATGGCATCTTCAACCTTCGGCGGAGGCGGACTGACCGATGGGGCAAGCGCGTCAACGGCGGTCTTCATGCCTGCAGTTGGCGAGCCTCGCAATGCAGCTGGGACAGAACTACCTCGAGCAGTCCCAATGCGCGGGGCTTCGGTTCGAGATGCGGTGTTCACAGATCGAGGGGTCATGGCTGCTGGTCTCCCTGCGCGTTGGTGGCGCCGGTAGTGGGTGGTGTGGCGGGCGGGCTATCGCCGTTCGGGTCGCTGGGAACCGAAGAGCTGGAGGTTGGTGGTGGAGCTGTGGTGACGGGTGGAGCGATAAGAGCTGGCGTAGCGATCTCGCTGGAAAGGCAGGGACCGCCACAGTCGGCCTTGACGGTGCGGGCCCACGAACGAGGCTTGGCGACCGTCTCGCTTCGGGATGCGACCACCTGGTCGACCGATGAGACCCGGGCAGGCAGGTCGGCGGGCTCGGGGAACTCCGCAGGTTCGATGCCAGCGAGACCGGCGGTCATGATTTCGGAGAAGGCAATCGCTGGATGGGAACCGCCGGTGACGTTGCCGACACCGTTGATGTTGCGCAGGCTTGCCAATTTGTCCGCATGCCCCATCCAGACGGCGGTGGTGAGGTGTGGGTCATAGCCCACGAACCACGCAGCCCGGTAGGCCTGGGCGGTACCGGTCTTGCCGGCGATCGAGTGGCCTTCTACCTCGGCACGCTTTCCGGTGCCTTCGAGGACAACACCAGTCATCACGTCGGTCACATGATCGGCCACCGCGGTTTCGAGCACCCGCGACCCGGACTGCGTCGTGTTGTCCAACAGAACATTGCCAGCATCATCCAACACCCGCAAGATGCCGGTCGGGGCGGCCCGCACTCCTCGATTAGCGAACGTGCCATAGGCCGAAGCCATCTCCAGGGGAGAACTCTCCGCCGCCCCCAGCGCCAGACTCGCACCGTAGTCGCGGTCGGCCTCCAGACGATCCAAACCAAGCTTCTTGGCCAGCGTCACCGTGTCCGGGATCGAAACGTCGAGAACCAGCTGGGCATAAACGGTGTTCACCGACTTCCAGGTGGCTTCGCGCAGGTCGATGCGTCCGCGATCTTTGTAGTCATAGTTCTCGATCGTGCACTGATCGCCATGGCAACCGGGAACCTTGTAGCGACCGGGAGCTCGGTACATCGTGTCGGGACCGAGCCCGCGGCTAAAGGCCTCAGCGAGAACGATCGGCTTGAACGACGAGCCGGGCTGGAAGCCCGTGCTGCCGCCAATCGCCAGGTTCACCTGGCTGAAGTCGTAGTCCCGGCCGCCGACCATGGCCAACACGTGCCCGTTGGAGTGGTCCAGGGTGACCGAGGCCATTTCGATCGGGTACTCGGTTGAGCCGAGGCGATCCGCCACTGCCGATTCCGCCTTGGCTTGCAACGCGGGGTCGATCGTTGTCTCAACGGTGAGGCCACCGCGATAGACGAGGTCATCACCGAAGCGTTCGCGCAGGTCGGCCTCAACCCAATCGACGAAGAACGGATGTGCGGTCGCGCCCTTCTTCTCCAACGGCTGGATCACGGTGACCGGGCCCGCCGGAGGTGGTCCGTTCTCCACGAGCCAGAGGGTGCGAGCTGCCTCGCGTTCGTAGTTCTCTTCGTCGATGTATCCCTGATCGAGCATCGACTGCAGAACGACTCGGCGGCGCTCATCGGCTGCCTCGACGTTCTCGCGCGGGCTCAATCGAGAAGGAGCCTTCACGATGCCGGCGAGTGTGGCCGACTCGGAGATGTCGAGTTCGTTCACTGGCTTCGCGAAATACACCTCGGCGGCCGCCCCGATGCCGTATGCCCCGGCTCCGAAGTACGACGTCTCCAGGTATCGGAAGAGAATGGTCTCCTTCGACATCACCTGCTCGAGCTCGGCTGCCAACAGTGCCTCTCGCGCCTTGCGTTCGAAGGTCTGGTCCTTGGTCAGATAGACGTTCTTCACATATTGCTGTGTGATGGTCGACCCGCCTTGTGCGATGCCGCCAGCTGCGAGGTTGACACGCGCTGCACGAGCTACACCCTCGATGTCCACACCGTCGTGTTCCCAAAAGCGTTGATCCTCGATGGCGACTATGGCGTTCTTCATCACCCGCGGAACATCGGACTGCTTGATGTCAACTGTCTGCTCGAATCCTCGAAGCAAACCGATCTCTTCGCCGTTGGAGTCGAGGATGACCGATGGTTTGGCTACAAGGTCGGGACGTTCGTCCGGAAGATCGCCGGGCAGTGGGGCCTTGAGCAGTGTCAAAGCGGCGACGCCCAAGATCAGCGGCGGCAAGAGAATTGCGCCTAGGCCGAGAGCGACGCCGGTGTTCAGTATTCCTATCGCCAGACCGGTCCCGCGGCGTTCTTGGAATCGATCTGGATTAGCCATCGTCCCCACCGCCTTCGGTAGCGGGCGATTCAGGAGCAGGCTCGGGAGCGGGCGCAACGCACGCCGGGATCGTGAGCACCGCAACTTGTTCCTCAGCGGACACGGTCACCGAACTCGTGCCCTCCAGCTCACAACGCACCAGGAAGCGGGCGGCGCCTCCCTCCGAAGTTGCAACCGAGTTGGCCGAGAGCAACGAGACCACCGGCGAGAATGACGCAGTAACCGGCGTGCCGACCACGGGTGACAAGACCGAACGACCGGCGCTGTCGACCAGTTGACGGCCAACAGTGATTGCCACCACGCTGCGGCCACCGACCGCGGGTTCCTCGGTGGCGACCACATCGAACACCAGGTTCTGCGGCGGCGTGGTGACCTTCAGCTGAAGATCACGTGATTGGCCTTTGTTGAGAAACAGGACAACGGATCCGTTCGACGCTCGAAGTCCGGGAACGAAAGCACGGACTCGATAGCGGCCCCCATTGATGTCCTCGGCGATCCACGTGCCATCTTCTTCCACAGGAACGGAAATCTCATCCTGGCCACCGTCGGTAATTCGGGTGATCCGGACCTGGGCGACATCCTCGGCAGCGAGACCGAGCACACTGCCCTGCAATGTTGAGGAGCCGCCGGTCACCTTCGGTGACTCGACCGGCAGTTCAACAAACGCCAACGGTTCGATCCGCACGTCGCCGGTGTTCGGCGCTTCGGCCAGCCGCATGGCCCCATCAGCTTCGTCGGGAGGAATGGTGGCTGCGGAAAAAGTCAGCGGTTCGATGCTGAGCGCCTCGACACTTCTTTCCCCGGCGTACGCGCTGACAACATCGTCGCGGCTGGCCCACATCCACCCGAGCCCAAAGACCAAGGCGAACGCGGCGACGAACTTCATCGCGATGAACGAGTCCCAGTACACATGGTTCTTTCGGCCTATTCGGGCCGAGAATGAGCAACGCCGAGCGAGAAGCTCGGCGTTTTTCTCAAACTAGTAGGCGTCGATCGCTACCGCGAGACACCGTTTTTCAAGGCGAGTTACTTACTCGACCTCAATGAAAATGCATTCGCCGGGGCATTCCTCGGCCGATTCGATCACGCTGTCGAGCCCACCGTCGGGGATGCGAGCCATGCCTTCGACGCCTGCGGGATGGTCACCACCGTCGAAGAGCTTCTCTTCGCCGAAGTTCGCGGCAGTTTCTTTGACGTAGTACAGACCATCGTCCTTGCCGTAGAAGATGTCCGGGGCAATCTCGGCGCAGAGCCCGTCGCCAGTACAAAGATCCTGATCAATCCATACTTTGACCATGAAGGTCACCTCATTTCCTAACCGGGCGTCGTGCCCGATGCATTGGTAGTAAGTGTATCGGCCAAATCGGCTGACTCTGGAACCGGCGGCGCGAAGACCCCATACTGAGCGGGTGGATCAGGAGATGACCGACACCGAGTCGATGATGTGGGGCTTGGAATCGAACCCCAATCTGGCGTCGACGATGGGCTCGCTGATGCTGCTGGAAAAGGCCCCTGATCCAGAGTGGGCACTCGCTTCGGTACGAAAGGCCGTGAGCAACGTGCCTCGCCTGCGCCTCCGGGTCGCAGAGCCGACCCTCGGCTTGGGCACACCACATTGGACGCTCGATACCGAATTCGACCTTTCTCATCACGTTCGATTCCTGCGCCTGCCGCCTCGTTCCACGATGGACGATCTCACCGAAACTGCCGCCCAATGGATCAACGACCCCTTCGACCGGAGCCGGCCGCTATGGGAAATGTTGATCCTCGGAGGGCTCCCGGGTGGCAAGGCTGCCATGGTTACCAAGCTCCATCACTCGATTGCCGACGGACTGGGCGCCCTGCAAATGGCAGGCGAGATCTACGGCTTCGGCGATCCGGGCGCTATGCCGGAACAGATCGACCTTGGTCAAGTGTTCGCTCAACTGCAGGCTGAAGCCGACGTTCAAGCGTTGGGCGGTTCCGACAAAGACACAAAGGGGCAAGACGCCGACGACGACGGTCCCGGATTCTTCGACAGGATCGGCAGCGTGGCGTCGCTCATCGCGGATCGCCGAAAGATCGCAAACGCAGGCAACGATGCGGTTCAGGCAGCTCGGACCGTCGCCAACCAGTTTCCCGGTCTCGGCGGCCAGGCCGGATCGGAGCTTTGGAGCGAGCGGTCCCGCAATCGACGCTTTGAATATTTGGAGATTCCGCTCACCGCTTTGAAGAAGTCAGCCAAGAAGCGCGGGGTCCGACTGAACGACGTCTTTGTCGGAGCGTGCGCCGAAGGCGTGCTTCGCTACCACGACGAGTACGCGGTTCAGCTACCCGAGATTTCTTCGACCGTCGTTGTAAGCACTCGTCGACCAGACGACGATCCGACCGTCAACGCCTTCACGCCAACGTCCATCCCACTGCCCGGACACGGAGTCGGCACCGATGAGCGGGTCAGCTACATCAACGCCGAAATCCAACTGCGACGCGAGGCCCTTCGGTCCCACCGAGACATCATGGGATCGGTCAGTGGTCTCGCCGCAGCGCTCCCAACAAACCTGTCCGCGGGCCTTGCACTCGGCCAGGCCAGCAGAATCGATCTTGCCACCAGTAACGTCCCGGGACCTCCAATCGATGCCTACTTCGGAGGACAACGCATTCTCCGCTGGATCCCCATCGGCCCCGTGGCGGGAACCGCGGTGAACGTTTCGCTGCTGTCCTATACCGACTCGGTTTTTGTTGGTCTTCATATCGATCCGGCCGCAATTCCCGAAACCAAGCTGCTCAAGAATTGCTTCCGAGCGGGCTTTGGGGACCTTGGCGTCCGCGCTCGCATACGGTGAATCTGCAACTACAAAGCCCGTTCAGTAAGCACTTGTCGTGGTCATTCGCTAGGTTCGACCGGTGATGGGAGGAGCCACCGCTACAGCAGTTTTGGGGTTCCCACTCGCGTACGCCGAAACACAGCGCTTCAGCCTGGGCGTACCGCGCTCGATTCAGGTGGTCAACGACGGCCTCACCGTATTGTTCCTACGGTCGGTCAACGGCAAAGACTCCACACTCCTTCTCTGGGCGCTCGATGTGGAAACGGGCGTCGAGCGAGTCCTCGTGGATCCAGCCGACCTGACATCCACGGCCGAAGACCTGACCGCCGAAGAGCGAGCCCGAAGAGAACGAGCCCGCGAATCTGCCGGGGGGATCGTCCGATTCGCTTCCGCCCAGGGCGCTCGGTTGGTGACGTTCATCTTGGCGGGCACCGTGTATGTGGCCGACGTAGACACCGGGCACGTCCGACATGTGCAAACCGCCAGTCCCGCCTTTGACCCTCGCCTCAGTCCTGACGGCCAATTCATCGCCTACGTGAGCGCCTCGGCGTTACGAGTCGTGAAGCTCGGCGATTCTCCCCAACAGGATCAAGACATCGAACTCTCGCCACCCGAATCGGATCCCGCCGTCTCGTGGGGTCTCGCCGAATTCGTGGCCGGCGAAGAAATGGGACGAACCCGCGGGTTCTGGTGGTCACCGGCCAACAACGCTCTCCTCGCTACCCGCGTGGATGTCACCAACGTGCCGCAATGGTTCATTGGGGACCCTGCCCATCCCGGAGCTCCCGCTACCCCGATTCGATATCCAGCGGCCGGAGAAACCAATGCATCAGTCGAGCTCTACCTCGTTCCGCTGAGCGGACCACCCCGACGAATCGACTGGGACGCCGACAACTTCGAGTATTTGGCCGACGTCGTATGGACCGAGCAACACCCACTGCTCGTGCGCCAAACTCGCGACCAGCGGACGACCTCAATAGCTGCGATCGACGTGGGTGCCAATTCCGTTGCCGAGATCCGCTCGATCACCGATGCACATTGGACCGAGCTTCAATCCGGAGCACCTCGTCAACACGGTGGGTCGCTCTACACCATCGAAGATCTTCCCGACCGCAGAGCACTGTGCATCGACGGCCGCCCCGTAACCGAAGCCGGACTACAGGTTCGGTCGATCGTCGCCATCGACGCAGCCGGCACCACTATCACCACCAGCTTCGACGACCCGACCGAGGTCCACGTGGTCCAGATCCCGGCCGACGGCTGGTCCCCGGTCCAGTTATCTGCCGATCCCGGAGTCCATGGCGCGTCAATCGCGCATGGTACGTCGGTGATCTCTTCGACGGTCCCCCACTCGCCGGTCACCTCCTTCACCGTGCGACGGAACGACCACGAGCACACCATTCGAAACCTTTGCGAAGACCCCTGGCTCCGAGCAGATCCCGAGTTCCACTTCCTCGGCGCCCGAAAGCTGGCGACCGCCCTGTTCCTTCCGTCGGGCCACGACGGATCGTCGTCGCTTCCGGTCTTGCTCGACCCCTACGGCGGTCCGCATGCCCAGCGGGTCCTTAAATCGCACAACCCCCACCTGGTGTCTAGATGGTTCGCCGAGCAGGGCTATGCCGTCATCGTCACCGACGGTCGCGGAACACCGGGCCGGGGGCCGGCCTTCGAACGCGAGGTATGGGGCGACCTCGCCGCCCCAGCTCTCGAGGATCAGATCGATGCCCTCGACGCCGCCCACGATCTCTACCCGTTCCTCGATCTTGAGCGGGTCGGCATCCGAGGCTGGTCATTCGGCGGGTATCTCGCGGCGCTGGCGGCGATGCGAGCACCATCTCGAATCCATGCCGCCGTCGCCGGCGCGCCCGTGACCGACTGGGCCCTCTACGACACCCACTACACCGAGCGCTACCTGGGTCATCCCGATGAGCATCCCGAGCACTACGAGCGCACCAACCTGATGAACGATGCTGCTCGCCTCGAACGCCCGTTGCTCCTGATTCACGGTTTGGCCGACGACAACGTGGTGGCGGCTCACACCTTGCAGCTGTCTTCCGCATTGCTCGCCCATGGTCGGCCGCATCAGGTTCTCCCTCTCAGTGGCGTGACCCATATGACCCCCCAGGCGGTGGTGGCTCAGAACCTGTTGCTGCTCCAGTTGGACTTCCTCAACGAGCACCTCAGTGAAGGCGTGCTTTCATGAGCGACGCCATGGCGCGCCTGGCGCCAGATCTGCCATCCCTGGGATGGAACGCAAAGCTCGATAAGTGGGCCGACAAACACGATGCCGAGCTTCGCGGTCGCGTGGCCAGGACCCACCGCGGCACCTGCGTCGTCTTTGTCGGCGACAACAAAGTTGTCACCGCAACCTCGGCCTCAGTTCGTACCAACACGGGCAAAGCGCCCGCCACGGGCGACTTCGTGGCGATCCGTGCCGACAAAGAGAATGACGGCGAGTATCTCGTTTCCGCTATTGCGAACCGGCGCACCGCTCTAGCCCGCCGTGCACCGGGTCGGGCACCCGAGCCCCAGATCTTGGCCGCCAACATCGACGACGTCTTCGTGATGCAGGGCATGGACCGACCGGTGAACTTCCCGCGCCTTGAACGATTGCTAGTTATCGCATGGGACAGTGGCGCAGAACCGGTGGTGCTGCTCACCAAGGCCGACCAGGTGAATGACCCCGATAGCGCGGTGAAGGCGATCCAAGCGATTGCTCCGGGCGTCAAGTGCCTGGCCATCTCCACCCACACCGGTCGGAACATCGAAGCTGTTCAGAAACGAATTCACGGCACCCGCACCGTCGCACTTATCGGCCTCTCCGGCATCGGCAAATCAACGCTGGTTAACACCTTGTCCGGCGGCGAGGTGCAGCGGACCGGACAGGTCCGAGCAGTCGACAGCCGCGGTCGTCACACGACCGTTACGAGAGACTTGATCCCGTTGCCTGGAGGCGGAATCGTGGTCGACACGCCCGGAATTCGAGAGATCGCCCTGTGGGAGGCGCGAACCGGCCTGGCGAAGACCTTCCCGCTCATTCACGAGGCCACCGACCGGTGCAAGTTCGCCGACTGCACGCACAACCGCGAGCCCGACTGCGCAGTTCGACGGCTTACCAGGGACCGAATCGTCAACAAGCGTCGCGTTGATCACTACCTCAAGCTGCAAGCTGAACTGGATGACCAAGACGCTCAGAAGGCCGATTTCGCACGCCGGGCGGAGAATCGAGCCAAGGTGAATGCCGAAGAGCGGTCCGACCGCAAAGAGAAGCAACGGCCCAAGTCGGACCGGCGGCGCAGAAGGCGCTGAAAAAGCTGCAAGAATAGGTCGGTCATGGCTTCCCGGTACTCGTTCCCCATCGCCGCTCTCCTCGGAGTGGCCCTGTCCCTGTCAGCGTGCGGCCGAACCGAGCCAGTTGCATCAGATGCGACCACCACCACGCCGGCCACCACCGTTCCCACCACGGTGGGAACAACCGCTCCACCGACCACGGCAGCGGAGCAGCCCTCCGCCTATGTTGTCCAACCTGGCGACAGTCTCGGCGGAATCGCCAGCGCGTTTGGACTGAACGCCGACGAGCTCGCCGAATACAACAGCCTCGAAAACCCCGACCGCATCTCTGTCGGCCAGCAGCTGTTGATTCCGCCCGGCGCCACCAGTACGTCGACGACCCCGACCACTGCGGCAGCCCCTCCCCCGGAGACCACGGCCACCACCGCTGGCGGGTAGCGAACACCGTCTCACCTCGCGGTCCGCGGCCTCACCGCCAGACGTTCCCTTTGTCACCTCAAATGCCCGGACGAGCGTGCCGATACCACCACGAGCGCCGCCCCCAAAAAGGACACCCACCCAATGAACAAGTCGGACATCGTCATAGTTGGCGGAGGCATCGTCGGTCTCGCCACCGCCCACCAACTCCTCAAGCAGCAGCCCGAGCTGAGTGTCACGGTGCTCGAGAAAGAGTCCGCCGTAGCCCGCCATCAAACCGGACACAACTCCGGCGTTTTACATAGCGGCATCTACTACAAGCCAGGTAGTCGGAAAGCGCTGCTGGCAACGTCGGGTCGCAGCGCCATGGTGGAGTTCTGCCAGACCCACAACATCGCGCACGACGTTTGTGGCAAGGTCATTGTGGCAACCCAAGACCTGGACCTCCCCCGGCTCGATGTGCTCGAGGAACGTGCAGCCGCAAACGGCGTCTCCGCTCGTCGGATCGACGTCGGCGAGTTGAAGGAGATGGAGCCCAACGCCGCCGGCATCGCTGGACTTCATGTTCCAGCCGCCGGAATCACCGACTACGGCGAGGTCTGCCGCGCCATGGCCACAGCCATTGGCGACATGGGCGGGACGGTACGAACCGGAACGAGGGTTACCTCGATTAAGGAAGGTTCGACGGTCCGGATCGAAACCACCAACGGCGACTTCGAAGCAGACCTTGTGGTTACCTGCGGCGGACTCCACAGTGACCGACTGGCACTCCAGACCGCACCCGATACCCCCGAACGCATCATGCCGTTTCGGGGTGAGTATTTCGAACTTGCCCCTCACCGCAGGCACCTGGTCAACAACCTCATCTACCCGGTTCCAGACCCCGACTTTCCGTTCCTCGGTGTTCATCTCACCCGCATGATCGACGGGTCGATTCACGCTGGACCGAATGCGGTCTTGGCGCTGGCTCGCGAGGGTTACACGTGGGGGGATATCGACCTGAAGGACCTCAGCGAGGTGCTGCGAAATCCGGGGTGGTGGCGTTTGGCTCGCAACTACTGGAAGACCGGGATGGGTGAGTATTACCGATCGCTGTCGAAGAAGGCGTTCGTTAAGGCGCTTCAACGACTCGTGCCCGCAGTCCAAGTAGAAGATCTTGTGGCGTCACCGGCGGGCGTTCGAGCTCAGGCCGTGAGTCGAGAAGGCTCACTGCTGGACGATTTTGTTTGGTCCGAGACCGCCCGCGTGGTGAACGTGCTGAACGCACCATCCCCCGCCGCGACCGCTTCCCTGGCCATAGGCGACGCCATCGTGGAACGGCTCGCCGACCACCAGTAGGCGGTGGCTTAGGCCTCCTGTTGGGGGCTCACGAGATCTTGACGGCCGACCACGGTTTTGAAGGCCTCGAGCCAACCGGTCGGGTCGATACCCAAGGCGTGACATCCCTGTTCTGCGTTGGCCAATGACTCGAACCCACAGACGCCCGACAACAGCGCCGCTATCGGAACGCTGATGCGATCATTGGTGGCCCCGAGCTCCGCCACCGCATGTTCGAGTACAGATTTCGACTCGGTAATTCGACCCTGACGGAAATAGAGACCCGCCAGCGCGGCGCGGGCCCGGAACACGTCGAGGTAGGTGGCTTCACCTTCAAGGACAAGATCGATCCGCTGCAGCGCCACATCAAGATTCCCGGCCGCCACATGGATAAGCGCGCTGACCGCATCGGCCGACACCCGGGTGGATTCGGGAACTTCACGATCGACCCAGGTCAGCTCACGAATTGCCTCGTCGACCTGTCCCTGCTGCAAGAACGCCAAAGCAAGAGAGACGATGATCTCGCTCTCGCCTACAACGTCGGGTTCGGCATGAACCGAGTCGAACCGGCTCGCCCATTGCATCACGCCGATCGGGTCGCCGATACGTGCCGCTGCCGCGCAGTTGGCAGCTGACGCCAGCCGACGGGAATCGGCGTCACCCTGATGCTCGGCCAGAGCAAACGATTGCTCCAGAGAAAGGAGCCCTTCGTCGATTCGCGCTAGCGAGACATGGGCGCGTCCTTGAATGGCTCGGGCCTGCACCGCCAAGTTCACATCGTCAGCGCGGGCTGCCGCCGACAGCGCCAACTGGGTCGCAGTCAGTGCCTCTTCAGGCCGGCCCGACCACAGCCGGATCGACCCGTCGAGCACGTGAATAATCGCTTCAGCCCAGGGGTCGCCACGACGGGTTGTGTCGGGCAGCACCTCCGATACGAGAGCGTCAGCCTCTGCCAGGCGTCCGTTGTGGAACAGCACCCAGGCTTCAACCCCACGGGTCCAGGTGAGCCCGCCGCTATCCCCCAAGTCGGTGAAGAGTTCCTTGGCCCGGGCCACGAACTGCGCGGCCTCATCGACCCGTCCGGTCCGAAACGCCTGCCAGGCCAGGCTCTGGTATGCCCACGCTTCGCTGCGGCTGTCGTTGATCGACGCCGCTACCCGCTGGGAGGCCTCTAGGGCTCGGCGTGCCAGATCGTGGTCGGAACGATCGAGCTCGGACAACCCAAGCAGACGCAAGGCAAGCGCCTGCTCTGCCAGCTCACCTAACGAGGCCAGCCGGTCTGCGGCCTCGCGCAACATTGAGGCGGCCTTGGCGTGGTTACCCGACCTGCGTTCCAAATTGCCTCGAACAAGCAGAGCCCGAGCCCGGAGGATTGGGTCTCGGCCAACCAGTCGGTCCAGATGATCGAGGTCGTCTCTGGCGTCGTGCAGCTGACCGATCTCGAGACGTGCCTGAGCCCGCCAGTAGACCATTCGGGCCCTGGTCTCGTCATCGGATGCGAGATCGATTCCCGTGGTAAACCACGGCTCGGCCGAAGGCGGGTCGCTCTTGAGAGCCCGAATCCCGGCTTCCTCGACCCAATGGATTGCCTTTGCCAGCACGGTTGGTCGATCGATAGTTGCAACCGAGCCCATCTCGATAACCAGCTGAGCCGATCGTCGATAGTGGTCGGCGATTGCCGCCACCGTCGAGTTTCGAAGTTCGCCAGGCACTTCCTGTTCGAGGAAGTTCGCGATCTGATAGTGACGCTGAGACCGAAGCGTCTTCGTGATAGTTGCATACGCGACGTCGCGAACAAGGTCGGAGCGGAAACGATACCTACCGTCTCGAACCTCGATGAGTCCTTCATCGATCAAATCGTTGAGATCTTCACTGATGTCATCGACACGCCGGGCGGATCGCGCCATTTGGCTCAGACCCTCGATCGGACCAGCTCGACCAAGCACCGCCGCCTCGTCGAGCAGGAGACGCGCTCCGGTGTCCAACGCGTCGAGCCGCGCCGCAATCGTGCCTCGCAAGGTGTCGGGAAGCTGGGCTACCTCGGCAGTCATCAACTGATCGACCACCTCATCGTCGCTCGCACCGTCGGCGGACCGACGGTCGATTAGTGCCACGAGCTCTTCGAGGAAGAAAGGATTTCCACCCGATCGTTCCACCAATCGCCGTGCGTTTCGTTCGCTCAGCTTGACCCCAAGATGCGGCAACAGCTCAGCCGTTGCAGCGGGATCGAGAGGATGAACCTGGAAGGTCAGGCTTCCGAAGTCACCGTTACGAAGTCCGGCGGGCAATTCGGCATCACGAGCGGTAACGATGACCATCAGAGGGCGGTCGTGCAGGGTGTTCAAGATCCGCTCCATCAGACCCCACACCGCGTCAGACGCCCAGTCGGCATCTGACAACACAAAGACGATGGGCGTAAGTTCAAGCTGTGTTGCGAGCATCGCAGACACCGCCAGGTAGACCTCGGAGCGGTTTCGCTCTCGATCGCCGCCGCGTAGGGGCGTGTGATAGCCCAACGCATGAAGAATCGCGGTGGTAAACCGCACCCGATTGTGATCGACGCCGCGACTCTCGAGCCAACTGGCGATCGCCGCCTGAGCTTCGGCTTCCGACACGTCGCCGTCGAGCTCCAAGGCACCGCGAAGCGCTTCCGCGATTGGCCACCACACGTTGGCCTCGCCATAGGGTGCGCACCGCCCGCGCAACACCAGCGCGTTACGCCGTTCAGCCTGCAGATGGGCGGCTTCGTTCGCAATCCGATTCTTGCCAACGCCAGCTTCGCCTTGCAGCATTGCCAGTTGAGCCCGACGGGCTTCGACGGCGAGCTTCCCCACGGCGTCGAGCACCCCGATCTCGTGGGACCGTCCAACCAATGGCCGGCGCGGCAGCCGTCGCTGACCGGGCACGCCTACCGACTCGATCGCCTCAAACAGCGCAACAGTGCCCGAACGTCCTCGGGTTTCGGTCTCACCCAGCAGCCGGTACACGATTGCGTCAGACGAAGCGGCAGCGGTAGCGGGTCCAACAACGATCTGACCCGGATCCGCCATGGACTCCAGCCGCGAGGCCAGGTTCATGGTGTCTCCCATGGCCGTGTAGTCGCCGCCGACGCTTGTGGCCCCGACCAACACGTCGCCGGTCGTGATACCGATACGGAGCTGCACTTCGTCGCCGAGCTGCCCTTCGGCCAATGCATCGCGCATCGCTAGGGCGGCTCGAACGGCCCGTTCAGGATCGTCGGCATGAGCAACCGGCGCGCCGAATAGCGCCACGATCTCGTCGCCCACGATCTTGTCAACCCGTCCACCGAAACGCTGAATTTCTTCGCCCAACCGCTGGAAGGTCCGGTCGACGAGACGCTTCACCTGTTCGGGGTCAAGATCCTGGGAAAAGGTGGTGAATCCCACGATGTCGGCAAAGAGCACGGTGACCAGCCGGCGTTCCTCGGTTGCGCTGGCCTGTGATTTCCCGCAATGGGGGCAGAAACGGGCGCCGTCGGGCACCGCAAGGCCGCACGCCGGACAGGTCATGATCCCATTGTAGAAGACTGTCGCAAGTCATTTTCTGTACGCCGCTTACTTATTTAGGTGCCCATGGCCTATTCGTCGGCCGCGTACTTTGGCACACTGACGGGATGAGTTCCTCTTGGTGGCGAAATGCCGTGATCTATCAGGTGTACGTACGTTCTTTTGCCGACAGCAACGGCGACGGCACCGGCGATATCAACGGGATTCGGTCCAAACTCCCCTACCTGGCAGAGCTTGGGGTCACGGGACTGTGGGTGAACCCCTGGTACGCCTCGCCACTTCGGGACGGCGGGTATGACGTTGCCGACTACCGAGACATCGAGCCAAGCTACGGAACCCTCGACGACGCCAAGGCCATGATCGCCGAAGCACACGACCTCGGCCTCCGGGTGCTGGTCGACCTCGTCCCCAATCACACCTCCAGCGATCACGCATGGTTTCAGGAAGCAATCAACGCACCTGTTGGCGACCCCTCACGAAGCAGGTACCTCATTCGAGATGGCCGAGGCCCCGACGGCAACGAACCACCGACCAACTGGAAAAGCATCTTTGGAGGCTCGGCCTGGGACCAACTGGACGATGGCCAGTGGTATCTCCACCTGTTCGACACGACCCAGCCCGACCTCGACTGGACCAATACCGAGGTTCAGGAAGAGTTCAAAGACATCTTCCGCTTCTGGCTCGAAATTGGCGCCGACGGCTTCCGGGTCGATGTGGCCCACGGCTTGGCCAAAGACATGGACTTCCCCGACGAGGAGATCAGCGGCGAGCTGCTCCAAAACGCCAAGACCCCCAACCACCCCTACTGGGACCGCGACGACGTTCATCAATACATCCGCCAATGGCGTGCTGTGTTGGAAGAGTATGACGACCGAATGATGGTCGCCGAGGCCTGGGTCGCTCCGGACCGCCAGCCGCTCTACATCCGCCCCGACGAGTATCACCAGTCCTTCGCCTTCGACTTTCTCGAATCGAACTGGGACAAAGAGGAGCTACGCGGCAATATCGAAGCCGCGATCGATTCAGCCGGATCGGTCGACAACGTCCCTACCTGGACGCTGAGCAATCACGACGTTGTCCGGCACGCCACCCGGTACGGCCTGCCGCTCGGTACCAATTGGCGCACCTGGCTGCTGGACGGTCCTCACGACATCCTCGACGCCGATCTCGGCAATCGCCGGGCACGGGCGGCCATCATGTTCATGCTTGCGCTCCCGGGTTGTGTGTACCTCTACCAAGGTGAAGAACTTGGACTTCCCGAGGTCTATGACCTTCCGCTCGAAATCCTCGACGATCCCGTGTGGGTGATGAGCGGCAACACCGCCAAGGGCCGAGACGGATGCCGGGTACCCATCCCATGGTCGACAAGCGGCCCGTCATTCGGTTTCGGCGAACGCGAGGGTTGGCTCCCTCAACCTGACTTCTTTGGGGCACTCTCAGCGGAAGCTCAGGCCGGCGTCGGCGGCTCGATGCTCGAGCATTATCGCTCCGCTCTCGCTTTGCGGTCGACGCACATTCCTGACAGCGGCGATATCGACTGGGCCGACGGACCGACCTCGGACACGCTCACCTTCTCCCGGCCTGGCGGTCTCACGTGCTGGATCAATTTTGGCTCCGACGATGTGGAACTGCCGGAAGACGCGGAGATTCTCCTGGCGAGCGAGCCCTCGTTCAACAGAGTGTTGGGCACCGACGGTGCAGTCTGGTTTCGGTAAATCCCCCAGCTGTTAGGACCTATAGCGGCCCAAATGGGCTGTAAGTCCCGTCGGCGACACGGCTACTGTCATTCCCATGAGTGATAGCGGCAACTTCGATTTCGAGAGTCCCGACCCTGCCCAGGCAGCGGCGGGGGTGCCCACCCAACCTCCTGCCGGAATGCCGAACGACCTACCAGCAGGTATGCCTGCGACGGCAGAACCTGCCATGGCGCCCCCCGCAGCACCCGCGGCACCGACCGCTGGGCCTCCATCGTTGGGTGGCCCCGCTCCGCTCGGCAGCACAGTTGACTTTGCGGCCTACTGCCGAAACGCCTTCAAGATCTACGGTGAGGGCGACACGGAGGTCCGGGCCTTGAACGACGTGACCGTCGGATTCGAAACTGGCAAGTTCACCTCGATCATGGGTCCATCCGGATCGGGAAAGTCGACGCTCATGCAATGTATGGCCGGCCTCGACAGCCTGAGCGCTGGCCAGACCTACGTTGGGTCGGTAGAACTGGGGTCACTCAAAGACAAAGAGCTCACCATGCTTCGCCGAAGCCAGATCGGCTTCATCTTCCAAGCGTTCAACCTGATCCCCACGCTCTCGGCCCAGGAGAACATCACCCTGCCCCTCGACCTGGCCGGCGCAACTCCTGACCAGCAGTGGCTCGACCAGGTGATTCAGACGGTTGGGCTAGCCGACCGAATGGGGCATCGCCCCAATGAACTCTCGGGTGGTCAACAGCAGCGCGTCGCAGTGGCCCGAGCACTAGCCAGCCGGCCAGACATCATCTTTGGCGACGAACCCACCGGCAACCTCGACTCCAAAACCGGCGCCGAGATTCTGGAGTTCATGCAGCGTGCGGTCCGCGAGTTCCACCAAACGATCGTGATGGTCACGCACGACCCGGTGTCGGCCAGCTACTCCGACCGGGTTCTGTTCCTCGCCGACGGTGCCATCGTCGACGAGATGATCAATCCCACCGCCGACAGCGTGTTCGACAAAATGCGCCATCTCGGCGACTGATCACTAGTTCTCCCACCGAAAGGGCAGGTCCATGCGCACCGCCATCAAGCTCTCTCTCCGAGGAATCCGAAACAACCTTGGCCGGTTGGCCCTGACGCTGATCGCCATCACGCTGGGCGTTGCGTTCGTTAGCGGCTCGTTCATTCTGTCCGACAGCCTCAGCAAACTGTTCAACGGCATTGTGTCAACGGCCAATGCAAATCTGGATGCTCGAATTCAGCCGATCGAGGATCAGGCATTCGGCGAGGAACCCGGAGTGATTCCTGACTCCATCGTCGCTCAGCTAGAAGCTCTGCCCGAAGTAGATGAGGTCAGCGGGTTCGTCGGTCTGCCTGAAGAGTTCAACCCCATCGTGGGTCTCGATCCCGAAGGAAACCCGCAGATCCCCACCGGTCCCCCAATCATCACGTTCTCGTGGGATGGCGAGTCGGTTGAGGGCGGCCTCGAACTGATCGCCGGTGCACCACCATCGGGCGCCAACTCGATTGCCATCAATCAAGACCAAGCAGACGCGCTCCAAGCGTCAGTCGGCGATACCCGCACCTTCCGCACCCCTACCGGGGAACAGGACTTCACCATCGACGGAATCATCTCGTTCCCGGGTGGTGGCGCGTGGTTCCTGCTCTTTGATCTGGAAGAAGGCCAACGCCAGTACGACAAGGAGGGAATCCTCGACGCCGCTGCCATTACAGCTGCGGAAGGAGTTCTGCCGTCCTCCCTCATCAGCGCGGTTGAAGCCGAACTGCCTCGTGGCGTCGAAGCGGTCGACCAGGCAGCTGCAAACGAAGCGGACTCCGAAGGGTTCAACCAGTTCATTAGCATCTTCGGAAACGTGCTCTTGGGCTTTGCCGCAGTTGCATTGTTCGTGAGCCTGTTCATTATTTACAACACGTTCGCCATTCTTGTCAGCCAGCGTGTTCAGCAGATCGGCATGCTCCGAGCCATCGGTGCAACCAAGTCGCAGGTACGCATAAACGTCCTGGTCGAGGCGGTCATTGTGGGCATCGTCGGGTCGATCTTGGGTCTGTTCGGCGGGTTGGCCGTTTCGTCCTCGATCAAGGCGCTGTTCGAAAGCCAAGGCGGGTTCCCGAGCGTGGAGAACGTGATCACCACCCGAACCGTGGTGGTCTCGATCGCCGTGGGTCTTGTGTCCACCATCATCTCGGCACTTCTCCCCGCCTTCAAGGCTGCAAAGATCTCCCCCGTCGAAGCCATCCGCAGCGAAGGAACCGCCGAAGAAGGAGGTCGCGTTCGAATCCTGATCGGGGCGGTCATCACTGCTGTCGGCCTCTTGCTGGTCGGTCTGGGGCTTGCAGGACGAGGCGGAGTGCAAGGAGTTCTCACGCTCTTGGGCATCGGCGCAATTCTCACCTTCGTTGGCGTTGCCTTGCTGAGCGCACTCTTCGCAGGGCCAGCTGTTCGCTTGCTCGGCCGTTCGCCAATCGTCGCCTTCCTCGGGACGATCAGCGGCTTCCTTCTGCTGATCTTCGGTCTCGCAATGACCGTCGGCGGAGCGGTTGGAACCGCATTCTTGTTGGCGGCACCGACCGAACTCACCATTCCGGGTCAAGACGGGGCAGCCGACCAGGTAATCGAATTGCCGCAGAACCGCACCTTCTTCATCATTCTCGCAATCCTTATCCTCGGTCTCGGCCTCCTCTTCCTCGTCTCGTCTCCCAAGGCAATCATTGATGGGTTGCGGCTCGGCAAGGACTCGGTGACAGGCGGGTCGGAGAAGAAGATGGTGGCGCTGTCCCGCCAGAACGCAGCTCGCAGCCCGCAACGGACCGCCGCTACAGCAACGGCACTAATGATTGGGCTGGCCTTGGTCACGCTGGTCTCGGTGCTCGGGGCGTCGTTACAGAAGTCCCTTTTCAGCATTCTCGAAACCGACGTTGGTGCCGATCTGTTTGTCGCCAACGAAACCGACGGTGTGCTACCCGACGCCGTGGGTCCTGCCCTGGCCGAGGTCGAGGGAATCACCGACGTCAGCGAGTTCCGCGTGGGATCAATCCGTCTCGGCGGCGAAGGCGGCGACGTGTACCGAATCACAGCCTTTACGGCGGCATCGGAAGACCGCATTCTCGACTATGGGCTGACCGAAGGCGACTTCGCAGCTGCACAGGCCGGCACAGGGATATTGGTCAACCAGACCACCTTCGATGCAGAGGGCTACTCGCTCGGCCAAGAACTGGTCGTGGAGTTCGAGGATCGCGAAACCGAGACGCTCACGATTTCTGGCGTGGTTGGGAACGAGGGTTTCCTCGACGGCTCGTTTGCAGTCGATAATTCGGTGTTCGTTCGCCACAATCCAGATACGCCGATCACGTCCATCGCAGCGAACGTGATCGACAGTGCCGACCCCGCAGTCGTGAAGGCCGCAGCGATCGAGGCAACCTCGGGCTTTGCCAGCGTGGTCGTGGCTGACAACGAAGACTTTAAGGAGCAGATCGAACAAGGTATCGGCGGACTGCTCGTCGTCATCAACGCACTTCTGGGGCTCGCGCTGTTCGTTGCGTTCTTCGGCGTGGTCAACACGATTGTCCTTTCGGTACTGGAACGCACCCGGGAAATCGGTCTCATGCGGGCGATTGGTATGACCCGCGGTCAACTGATGTCGACGATTCGTTGGGAGGCGATCATGGTCAGCCTGTTCGGAACGCTGCTCGGTATCGCACTGGGCATTCTGTTCGCAATCGCTGGCGTTCGAGCGATTCCCGACACGGTGATCAACACCGTTGCGATTCCGTGGACGACCCTAGTAATCATCGTGATCATGGCTGGCCTTATCGGCGTCTTGGCTGCCTATCTCCCGGCTCGCCGCGCAGCAAAGCTCAACCCCCTCGACGCCATCAGCTCCCTCTAACCCCCATCCCTCACCCCCCAAATTCCTGTCGAAAATGACAATGGGTGTCGTTTTCGCTTGACAAAAGAGTCGAATTGTCGCCACCACTGGACAGAACGATCACACGTTGGGGTTCGCCGGACTTGTGCCTAGGGTCCTCGTCAGCTCGCGCTTGCCGACGCGTTTGACCAAGTCTGCCACCACGCCCTTCGGGGCGACCGCACGCAATTGCAGAAGCGAGGCGGCCATGGCGACACGTGGCGACGTCGAAGTCCTCCAACTGTGTCGAAGCCAGGGTGGAGTCATCTCCGCCGAACAGGCTGGGCTGAAGGGTCTGAGCAGTCGACAAATCCAGTATCGAGTGAACACTGAACAGTGGATTCGGATTAGAAGAGGGGTCTACCTGAATGCTGCGTTCCCGTTTGCTGAGCGAGCAAAACTTTTCGCCCTCACGATCGGCGGAGCCGGTCACGCAAGCCACCGCTTTGCGGCTGGGCTCTTCGGGCTGGACCCTCTCCTTCGATCCAATCCGGAAGTGACAACTCGAAACGGTCTCGGCCTGAGGTTCGAGGGGATCCATGTCCATGAGTCCAAGCAACTTCACACGGCTGATCTCACCTTCATTGATGGACTTGCCGTCAGCGGGATCGAACGGACGATCATGGACTGCTGCGCCGTCACCCCCGAACGTTGGAAGATCCTCGCTCTGATCGATTCGGCCCTTGCCAAAGGCCTAACAACGCCAGAGAAGCTACTGCACTGCTTGAAACTCCACGCCCGTCGGGGCAGGGACGGTACCGTAAGATTTCGAGCAGCACTTGAGTTCCTCGATCAGCAACGACGGGCCGCAATCGGGCCGATCAGCCAGAAGGCCGCCAGCGCCGTCGTATCAGCAGGGCTTCCAAAGCCTCGGCACGAGGTCCGGATCTTTGACCTGCGGGGCAACTTCGTCGCGCAGGTCGACTCGTTCTGGCCAAATGGCTACGTCCACGAGTACGACGGCTTCACTTCGCATCGATCGCGACGTATCGCAACACGCAAGGACATCGAAAAAAGGGCGCGGCTGCGTTCACTCGGACTAATCGTGGACGAGTTCACCAGCGAACACGTCTTCTTCGATACCTCGTTTCTGATTCGAACCAGCACCGAGAACTATTCGAGAGCAGAACAACTCTTCGGTCGAGGGCCCCAGCTCTGGACGACGGGTTGACACCTTCCGTTCTGTCCAGCTGCAGCAACAATTCGATCGATCTGTCCAGCCTGGACCACACCAATTGTCGATTTCGACAGGAATTTGGGTGGAAGGGGGAGGGGTTAGCGGCGGAGGGTGGGGCCTTTGTAGCCGAGGGAGAATCCACCGGCCAACAGGGTGTCCCGTAGATCGGGCTTTTCCACAGTCGGAACGCCGTCGATCTTCTGAACTTCGATCTGTTTGATTCGGCGCGTCTTCACCAGGGCGGCGAGTTCCTGCACCCACCCCGGGTCGCGGTCGATCCCTGGGAACGTGACCAGGCTGCGGCCACCCCGTTCGAGATACACGATCGGCTGACCGCCGTGCATCACAACGTAGGCACCGACGCTTCGGCTCGGTCTACCGTCGGTTTCGGGCCACGGCAGCGCAGCCCCATAGGGCTGGGCCGGGTCGGCGGCGGAGAGAACCAGCCAGTCGTCGTCGACGTCGAGATCGTGCTGTAGTGCATCGTCGCGGCGCTCGTCACGGAGACGGTCAACCGCTCCCGGCAGCGCAAACTGAGCGGCACCGAGACCCGAGACGAAGTAGCCCCGGCGAACCTGACCACGGTCCTCCAATGCTTTCAACACCGGATAGACCCCAGCGAAACCGCCTTCGGCTCCTTCGGCCAACGCCATTTCCCGGGTGAGTACTCCATACCGCTCCAACAACTGCAGAGCACGAGTGGTAGCGATCTCGGTCTTGGGTGGGGCCGGGCGTCGAAGCGGGGCGACCAACGACCAGCGCCCAGTTGCGGCTGGCGGACCCATGCGGCTAAGAGACCGCAACCCGGGGCGTCGTCCAGCCCGTCCCTTCCGGCCGCCGGAAGACTTCTTGGGTGTCGCCCCCGACACGACGGCACGGAGCGGCGTGAGGGCATCGTTGGTTACCTCGCCACACCACACCATGTCCCACAGCGCCGTCAGCACCACAGTTTCGGAATACTCGAGGCCGGCTTCCTGCACGGCCACGACCAGGTCATTCCAGAAGACGGCGCCTTGTTGTTCAAGACAGGTCCGAATGGCCCCGTGGATCGGTTCGTCGGGTGGGTCGACTGGTTCCGGTAGCAGCAGTGGCGCCTGGTCCCGGAAAACAAGCCGCACCCGGCCGTCACCTGCGCCCAGCGCACCGGCCCCGGCCCACACCACCTCGCCGGCAGTGAGCAGGGTGTCCAGATCGGCAGAGCTGTAGTCGCGGATGCGAGCAGGCATCACGTCGGACTCGAGAATTGACGCCGGCAACGACGCCCCCTGAAGTGCGGTGAGTACCTCGGCGACGCCGTCAACCCCACGGAGCTTGGATCCAACGTGCTGCCACTGGGGTTGGAACCGGGCCAGCACATCGCCGTCAACGGGCTCGACCTCGCTACGCAGGGCAGCCAGCGATCGGCGACGGAGGATTCGAAGAACGTCGCTATGGCACCATTCGCGCTCGGATCCATCCGGCCGGAACTCACCCCGGACAATGCGACCCTCGCGCTCGAGTTCGGCCAGGGCGTGCTCGGCTCGCGGCGCTTCGACGCCGAGCCGGCTGCAAAGGTCACGGGTGAGAAATGGTCCGTTGGTTCTGGCATAGCGACTGCACAGATCAACCAGCGGACGGTCTACCGAATCGGTAAACGCGGCCGGAAGGCCAGCGGGAAGGGCGACGCCCAACGCATCCCGCAACCGGGAAGCGTCTTCGGCCGACGCGTAGTGCCGTCCTGTCTCGAGGCCGACCTCGATGATTCGGCGCTGGTCTTGCAGTTCGGTAAGCGCGATCTCGGCGTTCAGGCCATCGACCCGAAGCTCAACCTCCTCAACGGTCAGCGGCCCGATCCATCGCAGGAGATCCTCGACCCCGTCGATGTTCTTTGCCCGCCACGAAGGCGCGAGCCGTTGCAGCTCGGACTCCAGCTGAGCAAGCACCTCTGGATCGAGCAGTTCTCGCAACTCCTCAGCACCGAGCAGATCCCGTAACAGATCCCGGTCCAACGACAACGCGGCGGCTCGGCGTTCGGCCAGCGGAGCATCGCCCTCGTACATGTACTGTGCGACCCAGCCGAACAGCATGCCGCTGGCCATCGGCGAGGCGGAGTCGGTGTCGACAGTGTGCACGGTGATCTTGCGCGAACGCAGATCGGTGAGAACCGAGCGCAGCGCGGGCACGTCGAACACATCGTTCAAGCACTCACGGGTCGTTTCGAGCAGAATCGGAAAACTGGGATACTTGGCGGCAACGGTGAGCAGATCAGCTGCCTTCTGTCGTTGCTGCCACAGCGGGGTGCGTCGGTCAGGGCGGCGACGAGGAAGCAAAAGCGCGCGAGCGGCACACTCTCGAAAGCGGGCGGCGAACATCGCCGAGTTCGGCAACTGCGTAACCAATAGTTCTTCGAGGTCGTCGGGGTCCACCAATAGCTCGTCGATCGGAATTCGATCTTCGGCCTCGGGTAGTCGAATGACGATTCCGTCGTCGGACCACATCAGTTCGACATCCCAACCCCACTGCTCGGCCATGCGGTACTGGAGGGCCATCCCCCACGGCGCATGAACCTGTGCGCCAAACGGTGACAGGATGCAGATTCGCCAATCGCCAATCTCGTCGCGAAAGCGTTCGACCACGATGGTTCGGTCGGTCGGCAGTTTGGTGGTGACCTCGCGCTGCTCCTCTAGGTAGAGCACCAGGTTCTCCGCAGCCAGCTCGTCCAGGCTGTGGCGTTCGCTCAGGCGTTCCAGCGCCTTGTCTCGATCGAGACCGTCGATCTCGCGGATGAATTGTCCCATCGCTCGGCCAAGTTCCAACGGCCGGCCGGGGCCGTCGCCGTGCCAGAACGGCATCTTTCCGGGCTGGCCGGGGGCGGGCGTGACGACCACTCGTTCGTGAGTGATGTCCTCGATTCGCCAGGTAGAGGCACCCAGCAGGAACGTCTCCCCGGCCCGGGATTCATACACCATCTCTTCATCAAGCTCACCGACGCGGGTGCCGTCGGGAAGGAACACGCCATATAGGCCGCGGTCAGGGATGGTGCCGCCGCTGGTGACGGCCAGCCGCTGGGCGCCCGGGCGACCTCGAACGATTCCTTCTACCCGGTCCCAGATGATGCGGGGGCGTAGCTCGGCGAATTCGTCGGACGGGTAGCGCCCAGCCAGCAGATCGAGCACGTTGGCAAAGGCCTCATCGCTGATGTCGGCAAAGTTCGCGGCCCGTCGGCACACGTTTCGAAGCTCGTCGAGGGGCCAGTCGTCCATGGCCACCATTGCAACGATGTGTTGGGCCAACACATCCAGCGGGTTTCGAGGGTAGAACGTTTCCTCGATGAGGCCCTGCTGCATCCGGTCCACTACAACGGCGGCTTCGACAAGGTCGGTTCGATGTTTGGGGAAGAACTTGCCGGTGCTGGGTGCGCCCACCTGGTGGCCAGCGCGGCCCACTCGCTGCAGACCTCTACTGACCGCTCCGGGCGACTCGACCTGAACGACCAGATCGACCGCACCCATGTCGATACCGAGCTCCAGTGAGCTCGTGGCCACCAGGCCACGAAGTGTCCCTCGCTTTAGCTCGTCTTCGATGCGCAGGCGTTGCACACGGCTAAGAGAACCGTGGTGGGCCTTGACCAGCTCGTACTGGCCTTCGGCTGGCGATGTTCCATCCTGTTCGTCGCTGCGACTCTCTCCATCGTGGTAGAGCTCGTTCAGTCGCGTAGCCAAACGTTCGGCCAACCGTCGACTGTTGACGAACACGATGGTGCTCTGATGCTCCAGAACCAGTTCCAACAGTCGGGGATGCATCGACGGCCATATGCTGCGTCGCTGAGGCTGGGCGTACTCCTCACCCTCGTCGGGCATCGTCATCTCACCGAGACGGCCCATGTCTTCCACCGGAACGATGACCTCGATGTCCATCTGCTTCTTGACGCCCGCGTCGACGATGGTGACCGGCCGCGGTTTGTTGCCCTCGTAACCGCCGAGGAACCGGGCGATCTCCTCGAGGGGACGCTGGGTCGCGCTGAGTCCGATGCGCTGAACTGGCTGCTCGGCAATCTCGTCGAGCCGTTCGAGCGTGAGCGCCATATGCGAGCCGCGTTTGGTCGCGGCCAGAGCATGGATCTCATCGATGATCACGGTCTCGACGCTGGCCAAGGTTTCTCGGACCTTGGACGTGAGCATGAGAAACAGCGACTCGGGGGTGGTGATTAGAAGATCCGGTGGGTGCTTCTGCATCCGACGCCGGTCTTCAGGCGGAGTGTCGCCAGTGCGGAGCATCACCGTGGGCTCATAGAACGGCTCGCCGAGACGTTCAGCAGCAAGCCGAACGCCTTGCAGTGGCGCCCGAAGATTCTTCTCGACATCCACCGCCAGGGCCCGCAGCGGTGAGATGTACAGAATACGCGTGCGGGCCAAATTGTCTTCGGGTGGCGGTGTGTTACACAGCTGATCAAGACCCCAGAAGAACGCACTGAGCGTTTTTCCGGTGCCCGTTGGGGCGAGGATCAGGGTGTGGTCGCCGTCGGCGATGACGGGCCAACCCTTTTGCTGGGGCTTGGTTGGTGACTCAAAGGTGGTGGAAAACCAGGCCGCCGCCGCAGGACTGAATCCTTTCAGCGCTTTGTGCTGTGTCGCCTTCCCCATGGGGAAAGGGTATCGGTGGGGGGTGACACCACTTCAACGGGGTTGACCCCCGCTAGGCCTGTTGACGGCGTCTCCCGAGAAGCGCCGCGCCAAGTACTGCGATCGCCAGTCCCCCAATCCCCGCCAGCAGCCACGCGTTACCGCCGGACTCGTCGCTTGCCGTTGGCTCCAGCGCTTCTTCCTCGGCCGCAGCTGGCTCGGTCGTGGTGGACGCTGGTGCTTGTGTCGTGGGAGGACTCGTGGTCGTTGTTGTCACCGGGGTGGGTTCGGGCCAAAGGTCCAGCACGTCCTGGGCGCGCTTTCGGTTGACGGCGCCAAGAACCGGCACATTGGCGTTCATAAGCGAGTTCTCGGTCGGCCGCACCGCCGTCTCGGTTTCGCCGAAACAGCCTCCCTGCACATAGTCAACAACAAAGTTCTCGCGCTCGAAGAACAGCTCGACGCCTGCCTCAGCCGACGCTTCGGCCCATTCTTCATACATCGGGTCGAGCTCGCCGACTAGCTCGGCCCACAGACCCTCAGCGTCGGCTCGGTCGATGGCGCAGTTTGGCCGACCGATGGTGGGAAGCTCTTGCCCCCACTCCACGTACTCATCTCGAAGGCCAAACAGCGCATGACCGAACTCGTGGGCCAACACGACTGCGTCAGTCAGTGAATCGGCGCTCGTAACGGGAAGAAAGACCGAGCCGAAGCGAACGTCGTTGTAATCCGATGCCAACGCGGGTTCCAAAGCGGCCGGTTGCGGTTCGAACGTCGAACCGGGTGTTGAGAAATTGGGAAGCTCGGCCATGGCGCGGAACCCATCGGTTTCTCGCCACAGCGTTGCGTTGACGATCACAACGTGCGGTCCAAGCCCCAACGCCGAAACGTCAACCTCGGTTGATGAGAAGGCATCATGCCTCACGGTCAACGGGCTGCCGGTATTGATCGAGTCGAGGTACCAGAAGTTGAACTTGTCGATCTGGCCGCGTAAGGGGTCGATTGCGAAGGGACCCCAAGCAAGGTCATCGGGCGTATCGGTCCTCACCCCGGAAAAGTCGACCGATACCGGTTGGCCATCCACGGCGAGGAGAGCCTCGGCATGGGCCCGCAGCGCCTCGCTCGACTCGTATCCAGTGCCAACAAAGACGATGTTGATGCGGTCATCATCCACGTTGTTGTGGCCGTCAACGACCTCGACAGTATCGGTGCTGAGGGCGTTCAGCGCGGTGGGAATTCCAGTCCGGAAACACGCATTGTCGGCGTCGAGTGCGCAACTTACGAACTCCCACCGACCGACGTCGGGAATGGAGAGGGAGAAGCTGCCGTCCTGTTCACCCGGGGCCAATGCGGTCGCCCGCGCCTCGACAACATCGCTGCCCGGTCGGCGAAGGTGGACCTCGACCGGAGCGTCATCATCCAACGAACCAGCCCGGAAAACCTCGAGCGTTAACGTCCCTCCGGCGAAGACCGTCTTCAGCCGGTCGACGGTCTGGATGATGCCGATCACGCTGTCGAACTCTCGGTCTACGGTGATTGTGGGACGTCGATCCTCGAGGAAGTAGCCGCGCAGGTCGACCCGAAACGTGTCCCGCCACGACGGGGCCACGAGGTCGCGGCACACAAGGTCGTCCCCTTCGACCACACACGGAGCCGACGTGGTGAACTCAAAGTCTTCAACGATCGCAACATGCCCGAACGGACCATTGAAACTCTCCCAGCCCTCTCCGGAGAGCGGGAATCGACATTCGGTGAGGGTGGAGCCGGAGAGAGCATCGGGCGAGCAGCTCCCCGCACCGATCTCGTCGTCGGTGAGGTACTGCTCGATGTCGTCTTCGAGCGGTTCGTCTTGGGCCAACGCTGGCGCTGCGACCAGCGAAAGAAGAAACACAACACCCAGAACTGCACCAACCCGATTGCTCACGCCCAATGATGACAGACGCGTCCGGAGCACCGCCATCGGCGGAAGGATCGTCCTCAAACGGCAGCCGCGGCCGCAGGCTCGCTGTCTTTGAGTGCAAACGCAAACGCAAAGCCGGTGAACAACATCCACACCCCATACAGGCCGGGAATGATCGCCATCTCGCTGTTGCCGAGAACGGACGTGGCGATGGTGAGTGCCAGCGTCGAGTTCTGAAGGCCGGTCTCGACCCCGATGGTGGACGCCTGCTGTCGCGTCAGCCCGGCCGCTTTGGCGACGCCAAAGCCCACCGCGAGGGCAATGAGATTGAGCACGATGAACGCCGGTGCAAACTTGGGCGCGTTGTCGGCAACAACCGACCAGTTGGTAATCACCAGGGCGGTCACGATGATGATCAAAAAGGCACTAGCGAAGACTTTGGATGGCCCCTGCATGCGCTCACAGAAGTCCGGCGCCCACCTCCGGAGAGCCATTCCGATCACCACAGGCACGATCGTCAGCGCCGCCACCGAGATGACCAGATCAACCAACGGGAACTCGACCGAGTCAGCACCAAAGTCGAAGACGTCGAATGCCACCGTGAGAAGAATCGGCATCGTTATCCACACCACGGCGTTGGAAAACGATGTGAGTGAAACCGAAAGCGCTCTATCGCCTTCGGTGGCGTGGACGATGAGGTTGGAGGTCGTCCCTCCGGGGGCCGCGGCCAACAGGACGATACTGACGGCAAAAACGGCCTCGGTGGTGTCGAAGAAGATCGCAGCGATCGCGAAACCGAGGACCGGCAGCAGGATCAGTTGGCACACGAGACCTACTCCAACCTGCTTCGGGCTCGACAGGACGCGACGGAAGTCGTCCCCGGTGAGCGTCATGCCCATCGAGATCATGATGAACACGATGCAGAGCGGCAGCACCACCTCGGCCAAAACACCATCGGCCACGAACGCGTCTGCTTCTTCGGCCGCAATCAACAGGCTCAACATCTCAGACCCCCTCGTGACACCTTCGCCCGTCATTGTGTCAGCAGTCACACGATTTGCGCACGATCGGATGAGACGCGGTCCAACAACATGAATGGGTCTGGTTGTAGAGGGCTTCTACCCGGGGAAATGTGTCCAACGACCCCCTCAGTTCGGTCCGTTTGTGACCGAATCTACAGAGAGCGACGTAGGCACCTGCAATAGAATTCCGGTACGCCTTTGCAATAAGAGCGTCGTCCCCGCCTCTCTTATAAAGGTGTTTCGTTGTCTGATTCTGTAGCTACTGCTGTGCGCCTGCCCGCCCAGTTCACGAACTTTCAAGAGGAATGGTCGTCCAACCCCAAAGCTGATTTGTTGTCGGGCATGGTCGTGGCGTTGGCCCTCATTCCCGAGGCGATCTCGTTCTCGATCATTGCCGGCCTCGACCCGAAAGTCGGCCTCTACGCCTCGTTCGTTATCGCCATCGTGATCGCGTTCACCGGTGGCCGTCGAGGCATGATCTCAGCTGCCACCGGCGCCATGGCATTGGTGCTCGTTCCCCTGGTTGACCAGTACACCAACGACCCGGTCCTGGCACTCGGCTACGTTTTCGCCGCCACAATCTTGGCCGGTGTTCTCCAGGTCGGCTTTGGGTATCTGGGTGTCGGCTCGCTAATGAGGTTCGTACCTCGCACCGTGATGCTCGGATTCGTAAACGCTCTCGCCATCTTGATCTTCATGGCCCAAATTCCCCACATCTTCTTGAACGAGGACGGCGGCGCCGAGCGCAGCGTTCTTCTCCTCAACCTGGGATTCATTGCCGCCGGCTTGGCCATCATTTACGGCCTTCCTCGCATTACCAAGGCAGTTCCATCGCCATTGGTAGCGATCGTTGCGCTGTCAGGCATCGCAATTGCCATGAACCTGAACCTTCCCACCGTTGGCGATATGGGAGACCTCCCGGGCTCTCTTCCAATCCCCGCCCTGCCCCAGGTTCCCTACAATCTCGACACCCTCGCCATAATCCTTCCGGTCGCGATCACGCTGGCCCTCGTCGGTCTGCTCGAGTCTCTGCTGACCGCCCAATTGCTGGACGATATGACCGACACCGAGTCGGACAAAAACACCGAGTCACGCGGTCAAGGCATCGCCAACATCGCAACCGGATTCTTCGGCGGCATGGCCGGCTGCGCCATGATCGGCCAAAGCATGATCAACCACAAGTCCGGTGGCCGCACCCGCCTCTCCACATTGGCTTCGGGCATTTTCCTTCTGATCCTGATTCTCGCCCTCGGCGACTGGGTTGCCCGGATTCCCATGGCCGCCTTGGTTGCGGTCATGATCATGGTCTCGATCGGCACCTTTAACTGGGGATCGATCAGCCTCGAAACACTTCGGACCCTTCCTTGGGCCGAGACGGCTGTCATGCTGGCCACCGTTGGCATCGTTGTCCTCACCCACAACTTGGCCTACGGCGTCTTTGCCGGTGTTCTCCTGTCGGCGATCTTCTTCGTTCGCCAGGTCGCCTGGGTTGTGCGGGTCACGAGCGTGGTCGATCCGGACAATGTGGAGCGCCTCTATGCCGTGACGGGCGAGCTGTTCTTTGCATCGACCAACGATCTCGTGCACCAGTTCGACTACGACCAGGTGAAGGTCAAGCGAGTAGAGATCGATCTCAGCGAGGCTCGCATTTGGGACACAAGCGCGGTCGTCGCACTCGATGCCGTCGTTGCCAAGTTTGCCGAACGCGGGATCGAAGCCCACCTGGTCGGTTTGAACCGGCACGCTCACGAGCTTCACGCAAACGCAACCGGCAAGGTATCGGTGGGGCACTAGCCCAACCTCGTTCCCTGCAAGCTGAATCGACACGATCTGAATGAAGTCTCGGTCGCACTGGCAGAATGGCCCACATGGTTGCAGAACTTGAGCTGATCGACCCCGACGGTGATGTCGACGCTCAAGCCGATCTCATGGACGCGGCCTGCTCGACGCTCGGCTTTTTCCGTATTCCGTTCGACTGTGTGGAACAAGAGGTTCGCGATACCGCGTGGCTCGATGCCCGCAACTTCTTCGCTCAGCCAGAACACGTGAAGAACCTGGTTCGGTTTCCCGAGGATGGCTATCCCTACGGATTCTCACCGTTTCGTTTTGAGTCCCTCGCGGCATCTCGAGGAACGCAGACGACGCCCGATCTCAAAGAGTCGTTTTCTGTCGGGCCTGATTGCCAAGGACCGGGGCCAACAGACCTCTCCGATGGCGAGCGATGGGTTCGATCGCCATCGATGTGGCCATCAACACCGCCGGGCCTTCGGCGTTCATGGTCGGCGTACTACCGAGCTCTATCCGAGGTGTCGAACAAGCTGCTTCGGATCATGGCCGTTGCGCTCGACCTGCCCGCTGACTACTTCGGACCAATGACCGACCGGCACACCAGTGCGATGCGGGCATTGCACTACCCCGCAGTGGAAGAGACCGACCCCACGTCACTTCGGGCCGGAGCCCATACCGACTACGGCACGCTGACGATCCTTCGGACCGACGGAATCCCCGGACTCGAAGTGAAGAGCGGCGACGGCACATGGAAAAAGATCGCCGATCAACCCAACACGTTCGTGGTCAACCTTGGTGACTCGATCGCGCAGTGGACCAACGATCGCTGGCGTTCCACCCTCCACCGCGTCACCGTGGCATCGAGTTCTGAACGACAGTCGATGGCGTTCTTCCACAACGCCAACTGGGACGCCACCATCGAATGCTTGCCCAGCTGCACCGGCCCAGACAACCCGCCTCGCTACCCGCCAACAGCCGCCGGGCCATGGCTGCAATCGAAGTTTCAGAGCACCGTCGGCTAAGAATTCGCTCGACCAAAGGGTGACAGATCCAGGGTTGGTGACATCCCCGCAACCGTCTGCGCTACCGCCTCGCCCAGAGCGGCGCTGTGTTTGAACCCGTGACCGCTGCAAGGCGACATCGCCAAGATCCGGTCCGATCGGGGATCGGTATCGATGAGAAAGTGATCATCGGGAGTGTTGGTGTAGAGACACACCGCGCTGTGGACCGCGTGGGGTCGAAGGCCTTCGATCCGGGGCTCCGCCAGCTCGGAGTAGAAGCGGTCGATTTCTTCGGAGGAGACACGAAGGTCGACGGTGTCGGCGGTGGTCGTGTTGACGAATTGTTCGCCCAGCACCTTCACGGCTCTCGTTCCGCCCGGCGGGGTGGGAAAGAGGCTGAAGTAGTGCTCATCGGTCTCGCCGACCCACATGACGAACGGGAAGGACTCGGCGCTGAACTGATCTAGGTCATCAACTTCGAACCAGTAGACAACCTGTCGGGTAACGGAGAGTTGCGCCGCGATCGACGGATCGGTCATTTCGGGCAGCCAAGGGCCGGTAGCCAACACCACCCGTTGACCCTCGAACCGCTCGGTGCGGGTATTCACTACCACCGATTCCGGGCCCGGGATCAAATCAACAACCTCGGTATTGATAATGATCCTCGCACCGTGCGCACGGGCCAAGTTGAGCTGGCTGGTGACCGCTTGCTCGCACATGACGAGCCCGCCCGTCGGTTCGAAGCAGGCGCTCATGTCGTCGGTGATCTTGATGGCCGGGTGCCGCTCCCTCACGGTGGCCGGAGACAGAAGCTCACACGGGATACCGGCTCGCTGACCGATTTCATGGGTCGCGATCGCGAAGTCCTGCCATCTGGCGCCCGTGAGAACGGGTTCGGTGAGGATCAAGCCTCCGGTCTGATGAAACAGCACGTCGCCGGTTTCGGACTCGATCTCGCGCCACAGCTCATGGGACCGCGACACGAAGGGCAGGTACTGCGGTCCCTCACCCACGGCCCGACGGGTGATTCGAGTCTCGGCGTGGGTTGAACCGCGATGGTGTGGTGGGTCGAACCGATCGATGCCGAGCACCGACAGGCCCAACTTGGCCGACTGGTACGCAACAGCCGAGCCCATGGCCCCGAGCCCAACAATGATGAGGTCAAATCGCTCGGTCATGGTGCCATCCAGGTCTCATGAACCCACTGCCATCGAAGACCTGCGTGGCCCTCGGGGTCGACCTCGAAGAGCACCGATGCCTGACGAGCCGTGGTTCCTGTCGGGCCATCTTGCCATTCCTCATATGACGCCAGCATCGAAGAAACCGTGATCCAACGAACCGTTGGATTCAGAATTCGAATGGCTACAGCGCGTGAGCCAAGCGAGCCCTCGAGGCCTCCCATCACCTGGTCACGGCTGAGAACCTCTCCACTGGGAACAACCATCGCGAACGACGGCGCCAACGCAGAATCCACGCGGGAGAGTGCAGCTGCGTCGCCCGCGAAGATCTGCTCGAAACAGCGGTGGAGTTCGACAATCTCTTGGATCGCCATGGTTTCACGAACAGCGGGGTCCATCCGGCGACCCTACTCCAGCGCCTCCGCAGCCGACTCGAATGGCCCGGCGCTAAGCACCCAACCAAAGAGTTCATCGGATTCGAACCGCCACCACCGCAGGTCCGGGTCCAACCGCAGTTGGACCGGACCAGCGTGCATTGCGTTGGCACTCTTGCGGGCCTTGGCCCCGAGGGCTGCTTTGGCGGGCGCCAGCTGCTCGACCGAGGCCGGCCAGCTGGTGGTTGCTACCAAAACGCCTGGCTCGCCTCCTCGGTCCCATGCCGTTGCACCCGCCTCGAGCTCGGCGTCTGATCCGGCGAACAGCGGCGCGAAACGAGCGAGGCTCAGACCCTTCGACCGGCGTTCGGCGGCCCGGCGTAGCAAATCTGCGTCTCTCGATACCTCGAGACCGGATCGACCCGCACCGCCGAGTATCGCCATGGCTCGGCCAGCCGCATCGGCCGCAAGGCGTTCCAGCTCGCGGTTGTTGAGTCCCGAGTCGGCTGGTGGGGAGACTCGGAGTGGATTGGGTCGCCCGGCCTCGACCGGAAGGGGCCGACTGCTCGGCAACGCCCGCACCGATCTCGTGAACGCCTCGACCGACCCGTCCGAATCGTCAACTTCGACCGCGTCAGCCGTATCGCCCCCCGCCAATGCGTTGCGCCGCCTACGAACCTCGTCCACGATGGACGCCCGATCTCGGCCCCGGAGGAAGAACAGCACGAACGGGTCGTCGTCGATGAGGTCCGCCGTGATGTAGCAAAGCGCAGCGGCATGCTTGCACGGATCGCCGGAGTCAGGACATGAGCAATCCGGGGTGAGGTCTCCAGCGACGGGAAGAATGGCGGCTCCCGCTTCGTCGGCGTCGGCCGCAAGACCTTGCGGCAGGGCGCCAGACAGCAGCTCGGCGGAATACCTCGCTCGGGACACGATGATGTCGATCAGTTGATCCCACTGTTCGTCGCTCAACACGTTGACTCCGAGGGAACTGGCATAGGTGCTCGTCCCCCACACCCGTGCGTTCACGACTCCGGGCGCCACGTCTACCTCTTGGACCCGGTCCTGTCGGGCATAGGTGCGTCCTCGTGTCAGCCGGCCCTCGTGAGCAAACTGCGAGGTCTCCAAACTCTCGAGCCACGCCTTACCCCACCACGTTTGTCCAAATTTGCGCGTTGGGGCCATCAGATCCGACCCCGTTGGTCAACGTTGGTTACCAGTTCGATACGGCTCATAGGAGCGCCGTTTCGTCGAACTGAATGAGGGCGGCCAGTTCATCGTTAGACAGGTTGCCGATCCACGCTTCGCCACCGGCCAGCACGCTCTCGGCCAGGTCTCGTTTTAGGGTGAGCATCTCGGCGATGCGATCTTCGACCGTCCCTGCGGTCACGAGGCGGTGGACGTTGACGGTCTTGTCCTGGCCGATCCGATACGCACGGTCGGTGGCCTGATCTTCGACGGCCGGATTCCACCAACGGTCATAGTGAATTACATGGCTGGCCGCGGTCAGATTGAGACCGGTCCCACCTGCCTTTAGCGACAGAACGAGCACCGGCAGGTCCCCCGACTGGAACTGGTCAACGAGCCGTTGACGTTCATTGACCGAACAGCCGCCGTGAAGGAAGCCAATCTCATAGCCTTGCGATCCGCAGTAGTCCGCTATCAAGTTCCCCATCTGCACATACTGGGTGAAGACCAGCGTTCCCTCCCCAACGTCGGCTGCCACGCTCAGTAGATCGGTCAGCGCTTCCAACTTGCCCGACCGGCCGGCGAGCGGTTCGGTCTCCCGGAGGTAGTTGGCTGGATGGTTGGTGATTTGCTTGAGGGCCGTCAGCATCTTGAGAACCAGACCCTGTCGAGAAATTTCATCGTCGGCCGAGCGAAGGTCGATGAGGCACTGATCTGCGACGGCCTTGTACAGCGTGATCTGCTCTTTGGTCATCGGGACAACAAGGTCGCGTTCCAACTTTTCGGGCAGCTCCGGGGCGATACCGGGGTCGGTTTTTCTGCGACGTAACAACAGCGTCGATACCAAGGCCTGCAGGCGTTTGCGAGCCTCCTGACTACCGTCCCGTTCGATCGGCATGGCGAATCTGGTGCGGAACTCGCTCATGCTGCCCAGATATCCCGGCAACACCCACGACGCGATGCTCCACAACTCGAGAAGTTTGTTCTCCACCGGAGTCCCGGTGAGGGCAAACCGAACCGAACCACCCAGTAGGCGCATGGCCTTTGCCGTCCTGGAGTTTGGGTTCTTGAGAGCTTGCGCCTCGTCGGCGACAACGAGGTTCCACGGGCGTTGCCCAAGCGCCTCGGCGTCGGACCGCACAACCCCATAGGTGGTGAGCACGATCGTGTTCGGGTCGAGACGTTCCGGGAGTGATCGCGATGACCCGTGGTAGCGGATGACGGTGGCATCGGGGACGAACTGGGCTGCTTCTCGCTCCCAGTTGGTGAGGACCGACGTGGGGCATACCACCAAGGTGGGTCCACGAACTCCGGCGTGCAGAGCAAGAACCTGCACGGTCTTTCCCAAACCCATGTCGTCGGCGAGGATCCCACCGGTTCCTAGTGACACGATCGATCGCATCCAGCCAAGGCCGACCCGCTGATAGTCCCGCAAAGTTGCATTCAATCCAGCCGGTTCATCCATCGGTTCGGGGTTGCGGAGCTTGGTGAAGTCATTGGCCGCGTCGGCGATGGCGCCCTTGAGCAACATGCTGGCGACGCCTTCATCCTCAAACGAGAACAGCCCTGACGAGGGGTTATCGCTCGACTGTGCGAGGGCAGCAGCGCTGAGGATCTGAGCGATCTCGGGAGCCGGTGGTGGCTCGGACAGACGCTTGCGCTGCGACTCATCCAGCACCACCCACTGGCCACGGATCTTGACCACCGGCCGCTTGGCCGCCGCGAGCTGTTCTAGTTCGGTGTGGGTGAGCGTTATGCCGTTGAGAACCACCTCCCACCGAACGTCCAGCAGCGACTGCAGGTCGAGCACCGAGCGCAAATCCCCGGGCGGTGCGGCCGCACTGACGCGTGTGCGTTGTTCGATCGTGGCCGTGCCGCTCTGACCGGGCCAACGAACCTCGATGCCCGCGTTTCGCAAATCCGGGATGGCATCGAGGAACGAGAGCACATCGTCGTTGTGGATGATCACGCTGCTGGGAGCTACCTCGTCCATCGCTTGACCCAGCACGGGACAAATGAGGGAAGCCTGCCTGAGTCCGATAAGGAATTCACTCTCGGCTTCGTCACCCAGTACCGCCACGGCTTCGGCTGGTGCCTGCCAGAGCTCCTCGGCGCTGACGACGATCGAGCGATCCTTGGAGCTGCGTAGGCCAAGGTCCAGCAGCCAGGGTGCCTTGTTGTCTTCTTCGTCAGAAGGCGGGATGGCGCTCACTAGCAGTCGACATCCTGCGGCATAGGGCTGCACCAGTTCGGTAAGCCACGGTCGCAGGTGTGGAACTCTCATCCCCTCGGCGTCGGCAAAGGCCGGATTGCCGGCCACAACGGCGGCCGCAGGGGTGCGCACCATGCAATCGGCGACAGCGTCAAGAATCTGACCCAATACGACGGTCGGCTTAGCGATGCGCGCGGAATCGCCGGGCCGTTCGAGCGCTTCACAGTGAAGCGCGGGAGGCATGGCGTCGGCGATTCGATCCATATAGCTGGCATCGACGGGTTCGATTGGGCCGAGGCGCCAGGTATCCCAACCGTCAGTGGTGATCCATGGAAGCAGCCGACCGCGCGCAATGAGATCGAGCCCAAGCCGCACGGCCATAGCTAAGGCATGAAAGCTCTGATGGGCATCGTCTGTCCGCGGCAGCTGGGCCAACCAATCGAGTGCTTGTGCCATCGGCACAACCTGCGCCCCAACCCGATGAACCTGCCCGTCGACTAGTGCGACCTCGATCGGTTCGAGTGATTGGTCATACAACCCGTCGACGGACTTCGGGTCCCAGATCGCGATGCGCGATCGGCGGGGCCGATCGGCCGGCAGGAACGTAACCCAAAGGTGTGGTGCGATCTCCACCAAGTCGGCTCCCATCAAATGACGACAGGTTCGGCCGGTGCCAACTCGTAGGTGTGATCTGCCTTGTCGAGCAGATACTTGACCACGAACGCAACGGCCAAAATCATCGATCCGAAACCGAGGTAGAGCACCCGTGGACCGACGGCTTCGTAGACGATAGGACCAAAGAAGGCTGCGAGACCAGCCGACACGGCGCCGAAAGATTCGAGCAACGCTTGACCAGCGGCCGACTCCGATGCGCCCGTTTCACGAACGGTGAGAACCTGGCAGGAGGTGAAGGTGAATCCCTCGACCGTGGAATGCACCAGGCCTGCCAGCGTGAAGGTGATCAGGCTCGGGAAGATTCCATACCCCGCCACCGAAAACGCCGCAGCTCCCATACCAAGCACGAAGATCTTCGCCACGTTCGACCGCTCAACGAAAGCTCCGGCGGGCGCCGGGACGAGAACCAAAGGGGTTCCGATGATCAACAGCAAGATGCCGACCCTCGTGTTGCTGGCCCCGAGGTCTTCCAGATAGATGTCGACAACCGAATCAAAGACCCCGACCGCTCCGAACAGCACCGTGTAGCCGAGGACCGCGGCTCGCAACCGCGGTTTCTTAAGCAGCGCGACAACCGACGCCACCGTCATCTGAGAGGTCGAGACGGGCGCTTTCCACGTCCATCCGATCAGCGGCAGGCCGACGATCAGCGACGCTACGGAGAACACGATAAACACAGTGGCGAAACCGAATCGCTCGAGCTGAGCAGCCAGTGGAGGACCGAGAATGAAACCGGCCACCGACGCACTAAGGAGCGCCCCGAGTTTCTTCCCGCTTCCTTCGATATCGCGGCCGATGATCGCCTTACGAACCGCAATTCCGCCGATACCAATGGCGACCCCAAGCATCGCCCTGGACAAAACAAAGTGCCACAGCGTGGTGCCGTAACCGAACGTGAGGTTGCCGGCCACAAGAAACAGGATCGAGCCAACGATGAGCGGTCCGCTCATCCCCTTGTCTGCCAGTGGAGAGATAAGAAACGTCACCGGCAACACGACTAAGAAACCCATTGATGCAATAAGACCGATGCCCCAATCGGGAAGGCTGTAGAGGTCCCGAATGTCGGAGAGAAAAACGAAGACGGCCCCAATGCTGGCAATCATCAGGAACTGATACATGTAGGCCAGCCGGTACATACCTCTAGTGTCGCCGCTACGTGTGACAACGCCTCCCGAATTTCTCGTCAGATTGCGGATGAAGACGAGCCTCGCCCCGCCAATCCTTAAGTTGGGAAAAGGAAAGGTCGATCACTTGGGAAGTGAAGGTCCGATTCTCCATAGGTTCGCGTCGCGAGCACAACGTCCGCTTTGACGCCGGCGATTCAACGACCACGAAGAAGTCGCGTTCCAAAAGCAATCGCTCCCGAACGTTTGACACGAGCACCATCGAGAACGAGGACGCGCGATCGTTCGTCGAAGGTCTCTTTACCATCGTTGCGGGTGCCGCCAAGGAGGTGAAGGATCTCATTTCCGACTACGAGTCCAAGAGCGAAAACCCGGAAGAACCTCACCGCGAAGACCCGAAAAAGACTCAGACCGACAACGAGGCCAGCCCCTCGACAAGTCCCAGCCCCTCGACAAGTCCCAGCACCCCCACAAGCGCCAGCACCTCGACAGGCCCCAGCACCTCGACGGGACCGGACGAGTCTGTCCGCGAGAATGGCGAGCCGCCCTCCCCGTGTGCTGCGGCGCTCAATAAGCTCGACCTAGGCACGAGGACGATTGAGTGGCACCCGATCGGCGACCGGCACTACGGCATCGTCGAAGTGGTCGCGAACGACGATCAGTTGGGCCTCTGGAAGACCATTCGTGATGGCCTCGGACCGGTTGGCTGCTACCCGATCCTGGTGGACCGCGACGGCCTAGAAATTTTTGAAGACGAAGCCCCGCAGCGTCTGGTTGTCCTGAACGAAGGTTCCGGCACAGACGATCGCATGTCGGTGCTCCGGCGGCAGTTCTTTGACCGCAATCCGTGGGCTCCCCAACTTCCGGTCTCAGAGTCAAGCTCCTATCGCGCCACCGTCTCCCGCTTTGGAAGCGGACCTAGAAGCGAGCAGCTGGCGGACCAAACGTTCCAGACCCAGGACGAGGTGGATCATTTTCTTTGGGAGTGGGAGCTTGAGACCTTCGGCCCCGAGGCGGTGCTGGAGGCCGGCAGACCAGACGACCTCCACTGGCACGAGTTTCCGGCCAACGAAGTCGTGGTGCTGATCCTTCCCGTTTCCGACGCAGCCTCAGCAACCCGCATCCTCGAGTTCTGGCCCACGCTCGATCACCCGGAATGGACAGACCCGCTGGGGAACGACATCGCTGCCTGGGAGAAAGACTTCGGGGCTGAGCTGGTGGCCAACTACGGCACGATGCTCCAGTTCGTTGTTTCCCGTCCGCCTCAGGACCTGGCTAGCGCGTACGCGCTAGCCCACGAACATGCGACGGTCGCCACGGCGACGCTTCCGCTACCGGGAATCGAGACTCGCCACTATGCTGCCGACCTCGTGGGTCGGACGCGGTGGCACCTGCACGATCGTCCGTAGCAGGCGATCCCCCGCGCTCTGGGCTACCGGGCCAATACGATGCGTCCATGCCTAAGCCATTTCGATTTGCCATCCAAGCGAAGAACGCCAACACCAAGGCGGAATGGGTGGACCAGGCGAAGAAGGTCGAGGACCTCGGGTACTCGAGCTTGAGCCTGCCCGACCACTTTGATGGCCAGCTCTCCCCCACCCCCGCGCTCATGGCGGCCGCCGATGCCACCACCTCGCTCCGAGTCGGTGCGCTGGTGTGGTGTAACGACTATCGCCACCCGGTGGTGTTCGCCAGCGAAATGGCAACGCTCGACATTCTCTCCGAGGGTCGCCTGGAACTCGGCATCGGAGCCGGGTGGATGAAGACCGACTATGAAGCGGCGGGGATGACCTATGACCGGCCAGGCGTGCGGATCGAACGCATGGTCGAGTCGATGCAGATCCTGCGTGGCCTCTTCGCCGAAGGTCCGTTCAACTTCGACGGCAAGCACTACAACATCACCGACCTCGACCTTCAACCCAAACCGGTTCAGTCTCCGGTACCCATTCTCGTGGGTGGCGGTGGTCCGCGCATGCTGAAGCTGGCTGGCCAACATGCCGACATCGTGGGCGTCAACCCCAATCTGAAGTCCGGCGCGATCGACGAAACCACCGTCGCCGACGCAACGGCGGAACGGTACGCCGAGAAGATTGGCTGGGTGAAGGAGGGTGCGGGCGATCGCTTCGATGACATCGAGCTACAGATCCGGATCTTCATGACCATGATCACCGACGACCGTGACGGCACCGCCGAAGCGCTCGGTCCCGGACTCGGCATGAACAAGGAGCAGGCTCTGGCCTCCCCTCTCGCCGTTGTTGGAAACGTGGATCAGATCTGCGAGACCCTCATCGAACGGCGCGAAACCTACGGGTTCAGCTACATCACTCTGGGGGCTGAGAACATCGATAGCTTCGCACCGGTAGTCGCCAAGCTCGCGGGCACCTAACTCTCGAACATCTCCCGAAACGTCGCCAGTTCAGCGGCATCGATTCCAACGACTTCGGAGGCATCGGGAAAACTTCCGGACGCAACATCGGATCGAAACGAGCGGAGGGCGTTGACCCGTTGCGTTTCGATCTCGGCGTAGAGCGAGGCAAGGTCGGCATAGGAACGGGCGTGCCGCGGAACGCGATCTCCCTCGCCGCAGATGTCGGAGCCGAACAGAAACTGGACATCGGCGTCGGGACCCGAACCGAGTGAAACTGTGACCAGGCCCGTCCGAGCGTTGATCTCGGTCATGACCGCGGCTGGGATCAGCTCACACTCAACCCCGAAGGCGCCGGCCTCTTCCAAGCGCTGAAACTGCGCCCAGAGGTCAGCCGCCTCCGACGCAGTCTTGCCGACCCCTCGGACACCCCCGTACAGCGTTGACTTCTTCGGCACGAACCCCAGATGGCCCATGATCGGGATGTCCTCCGACGCAATGAGCTCAATGCAATCCAACCGTCGAGCGCTTATCACTGCGTCGGCCCCAGCAGTCAGTGCACGAAAGGCTTCGGCCAACAACTCATCGGCAGTGACGGCTCCGTTGAAGTCGATTGCGGCGGTGACAAACACGCGTTGGGAGCCGCGACGAACCTCCGACACAGCGGTGGACAGACACACCACCATCTCGATCCCCGCTTGCTCGGCGGCCGTCGCTTCCTGAGCGGTGGACGCTGTCACCTGCGTGAGCTGGGAACCGGCCTCCCGCAACGACCGCAGCTCGGCCACAGTGGTTGTTCGCTGGGCATCGTTGCCGGTGTAGTCGAGTATTCGGGTCACGTTTGCCTCCAAGTTCGTCCCCGGTAACTATGCCGTAAGATCAAAGCGTGAGCGCCGTACTGATTATCTTGCTCGTCATCCTGGGAACTCTGTTGGCGCTCGGCGTAGCTGCGATCACTGCAACGGTCCTTGGCGCAAACAAGGTTCGAAAGACCGTGAAGGGCAAGCAGGAACTCGTACCCGGCCACAAGAGTGCCGCCCCTCTGAACTGGAACGGATCACCCAAGCGCGAAGCGGTGCAACATCGCCGTCTGGTGAAGGCGATGACCCTGGCCCGATCGGTGCATAGTCCAGCCGAGGCGATGAATCTTGGCCAACAGGCGGTGCGGATCGAACAGGAGCTCGTGCGAGCCGCGCTCTTGCCCAAGGCCAACAAGAAGGCCGCCCTCGACAACACCGATGAACTGGTGAGTGCGGTGGAGGAACTGGCGGCCGGTGCGTTCGAACGCAACTCGTCTATGCCCACGATCCAAACCGACCTATCCGAACTTCGTGAACGTCTCCAGTTGCTGGCCGAGGCACGCCGCGAACTCGGATAACAATCTAGAAGGGACCAACATGACCGAAGACGAGTTCTGGCAGCTGATCGACCAGGCACGATCGTCCGGTAGCCCCGAGGGTCAGTTGGAGGAATTGCTGACCCCTCGTTCGCCGCAAGAGCTCGCCGAGTTCGACGCCCACTTCAGAAATGCTCTTCGGGCGGGCTACAGCTGGGACGTATGGGGAGCGGGCTACGTTGCCGAAGGCGGAATGTCCGACGACGGTTTCGAGTACTTCCTGACGTGGTTGATCATGCAAGGAAGGGCCGCCTTTCAACAGGTGATCTCCGACCCCGACAGCCTCGCTGATCTCCCCGAACCCGAAGCTGGGTACGAGATGGAGGGGCCACAGTACGTGGCCGCAACCCTCTACGCCGATCGAACCGACGGGAACTGGCCCGATGGCCCGAGCAAGTTCAAAGAACTCGGCGAGGGCTGGGACTTCGATGACGATGACGAAATGGGTCGTCGTTACCCCCGGCTCACCGCTCTTCACGGCTGAGACGGTTTCCTACTACTGCAGCTGGCTGAGACTGACGGGGTCGCCTACGACGGTCATCCGTTGGGTCGAGCGGGTGAGGGCAACATACAGGCTGCGATAGCCCTGCGGATTCTCGTCGACGATCTGTCCTGGTCCGACGATGATCGAAGCGTCAACTTCGAGGCCCTTCACGAGACCAACGGGCACGATGGTGATCCGGCTGTCCAGGCCGTCTTGGGGGGCACGACCGGCCTCGATCCCGGCCTCACCCAAAGCGCGTTGCACATCATCGGCTAGTGACGACGGCACGATGATCGCGGTGTTCCCACTGTCTGAGCTCTTCAGCTCGACCCGAGCCGCTTCGACCATCGCTGCCATCATGTCGGTCCGACCCTCGGCAGGCACGAACACCGGGTCATCCCCATCGCCGCGAACCGAAACCGGCGGCGCAAGCTCGGGTGCCGCCAATGGAAGAATTCGCGCTGCCACCTCCATAAGGGGGGCGGGAATTCGGTAGCCGACGGTGAGCTCGCGGCGAGCCCCGGGCTTCTTGTCGGGGAGATGTTCTAGCACCTCTTCCCATGAGTGATGGGCCCACGCACCGGTGCTTTGCGCAATGTCGCCGACGATGGTCATAGACCCGGTCAAGGATCGACGGGTGAGCATCCTCAGCTGCATTGGTGAAAGGTCCTGAGCCTCATCGACGACGATGTGTCCGTAGGTCCTGGGGTCATCTTCGGCCTTTTCCTTAGGCAGCCGGCCAAGCACTTCTCGAGCCTCATCGAGCAAAGGAACGTCATCGGCGGTCCAGATTCGGAACGGCAACTTCCCTACTTCTTCACGCGGCCGGAACAACGCGTTTCGTTCGGATGTGTTGAGGCGGCGCCCGGCGGATCGCAGAAGAGCTTTGGAACCGAACAGATCATGCAACAGCTGGGCTGGTGTGAGCGTGGGCCACATCCAATCGAGGGCCTCTCGCATCACCAGGGACCCGGCGAGCGATTCCTTGACCTCTTTGATGCTCAGCTCATCGGGGTGGTTGTCAACCAGTGTCTCAAAGACACGGTTCTCGACGAAGCGGCGGGAGGCGTTGTGATAACTCGATCGTTCTTGGGCTTGCTCCACGATGTAGGCGGACTGTTTCGCAGACATGCGAAGGATTCGAGACCCAAACCCGACCCGGAGATCTTCCCGCAGCGGTCGTTGCCGGTCGGCCACGGCTCGCCGAAGAACGGTGACCATGCGAAGGTCGCCCTTGATACGGGCGGTGTTCAGCTGGTCGCGACCTCTTACGCGAACCGCCCCGCCGATCAAATCGGCCAGGACCCGCATGTGCACACCCGCTTCGCCCAGCGACGGAAGTACCTGTTCGATGTAGCCGAGGAACAAGCGGTTGGGGCCCACAACCAGCAGACCTTGGCCATCCAACGGAAAGCGGTGGGTGTAAAGCAAATAGGCGGCTCGATGAAGAGCCACCACGGTCTTGCCGGTGCCCGGCCCGCCCTGAACAACCAGAACTCCGGGGAGCGGAGCTCGAATAATCTCATCTTGTTCGCCCTGAATAGTGCCGACGATGTCGCCTAGGTGACCGGTGCGAGAGGTCTTGAGTGCCGCAACCAACGCGCCCTCGCCCCGAAGCTCATTGCCGTTGACCGTGATCGCTTGTTGACCGCGAGCATCACCGAAGAATTCGTCTTCGAGTCCGATCAACTCGTTTCCCCTGCTGATGAAGTGCCGCCGCCGAACCAGCCCCAAGGGGTCTGACCCCGTTGCCCGGTAGAACGGCTCGGCGACCGGAGCGCGCCAGTCGACGATGAGGGGTTCGTTGTCGCTGTCAGCCACCGCTATACGACCGATGTGGAAGCTGCCGCCGCCTGCTTCTTCTGCCTGGTCGATTCGTCCAAAGCACAACGACCGCTGACCCAGTTCGAGCTTGCTCAGTCGGTTGGCGATGTTTTCGTTGATGACCTCTCGTTCCCACCGTGCCTGGCTCGTACCGCCCTTGCCGACCTCCACCATGGTCTTGAGCTGGACGGCTTCGCCGCGCGTCGCTTCAAGGCGCCGGAGGGCGTGCTCGAGAAAGGCCTGCTCAGCGGCGAGTTCGGGATGGTCAGACAAAGACGACTCCAAAATTGGGGGGCTAAATATGATACCGGCGCTGGCTTGAACCGCTCACTCAGCATTCGACGTCTGCTCGCCGGTTCTCAAAGAAATCGCTTGTGAAACGATTCACAATCTGTCAGTGTGGCAACAGTGGCAATTTGGCGCCACGCCAACAGAAGAGGTCAGATGCAATGCCGTCCTGCTCGATTCATATGGTTGACAATGGTGTCGGAGGCTTCTTCCGTAGCCGCCACCCACGCCCCGAAAAGACCCCGGGGCTCCTGAGCGCTCAGCGACTCACCGCAGCTGCATTTAGCGGAAAGCAGTATCCAGGGGCTCCCCAGCTAGGCCGAAACGCATTCATCGCATTCTGGGACGATGACGCCGCTATCGACAGTTTCGTGCGGTCGCCGGAGGGTTCGCACTGGTCCGATGGCTGGCACGTCCGGTGCCAGGTGACCCGAGCGATCGGACGTTGGCCCGGCCTCCCAACCGATGTGGCACGCGACGTGAAGATGTCCAGCGATCATCCGGTTGTCGGAATTTCCCTGGGCCCGCTGCGCCTCCGGCACGGGGTTGCATTCAACAAACTCAACACCCGCATCGAGGCTCAACTGATGGAGTCCGAAGGGGTCGCCTGGGCCTCCGCATTCTTTGCCGCTCCGGCGACGCTCTGCACCGTCACAATCTGGGAGTCGGCCCAGGCCCTGCATGCCTTTGCCCGAAGCGGCGCCCACGCTGCCGGCATGCAGGCTTCGCTCGACAAAGACTTTGACCCCTCCCTCCCAAACGGGACCAAGTTCTTCAAACCCGACTCCATCTTCATGAGCCTGCGCCCCTATCACACAACGGGTTCGCTGGCAGGAAAGAACCCTCTCCCCGAACACGCCTTCAGCGATCGAATCCCCCTCCCCGACCTATCCTGAAGGCGTGTTCCCCCTCCTCCGTGCCGCCCGCCAGATCCCCGGTGAACCGGGCACCACCGCCAATCGAGTTCCGGTCTGGTTCATGCGCCAAGCCGGTCGATCCCTACCCGAATACAAGAAAGTTCGTGGCGAGGGCACGATCCTTCATGTGATCGCCGACCCTGATCGTGCCACCGAGATCACACTGCAGCCCGTGCGTCGTTACGGCGTCGATGCCGCAATCCTCTACAGCGACATCGTTACTCCCATCTGGGCCGTCGACTTTGGCATCGATATCGTCCCTGGCGTCGGCCCGGTGTGCGAACACCCCTTCGCATCAGCCGCCGACCTCGACCGGTTGCGCCCACTAGAAGCTGACGTCGACCTTCCCTATCAAGCTGAGACCATACGGAACGTGGTGGCGGATGGAACGGTCCCGCTCATCGGGTTCGCCGGTGGGCCTTTTACTCTCGCCAGCTACTTGGTCGAGGGCAAGCCGTCCCGGTCCTACACCAAAGTCAAGGCGCTCATGTTCAGTGACCCCAAGCTTTGGCACGAGCTCTGCGAGATCATCTCCGACCTCGCAATCGCAACGTTGAAGGCGCAGGTCGCAGCAGGAGCATCGATGGTGCAACTCTTCGATAGTTGGGCGGGCGCTCTGCGACCCGAGCACTACGAAGAGTTCGTGCTTCCTCACTCCACCCGCATTCTGGCGGAGGTCGGAGACCTTGGCGTCCCCCGCACCCACTTTGGGATCAACACCGGTGAACTCCTGGGTCACATGGCCGATGCCGGCGCAGACGTCGTGGGCGTCGACTGGCGCACTCCACTGTCGGTGGCACGAGAACGCACGGGCGGTCGGGTGGCCCTGCAAGGAAACCTGGATCCTGCGCTCACCACCGGCACCTGGTCCGTGATGGAGAAAGAAGTCCGCCGCGTGCTCGCCGACAACAACGATCACCCTGGCCACATCTTCAACCTGGGTCATGGCGTAATGCCCGAGTCCGATCCCGGGATCCTCAAACAGGTTGTCGAGCTCGTCCACGAAGAGGGTCGTTGTTAGGGCCAGGCCGATGAAGATTGCCGTCGTTGGCGGCGGTCTCTCCGGCCTCGTCGCGGCATATGACCTAACCGTCGCGGGCCATCGCGTCGCCGTGTACGAAGGATCGAACCGGTGGGGTGGAAAGATCTTCTCGTCTCCGGTTGGAGATCGGTCGATCGATGCGGGCCCGGACAACTTCCTCGCTCGAGTCCCCGATGCAACCGCCCTCTGCGTCGAACTGGGACTCGAGGATCAACTCACCGTTCCGGTAGCACCCAAACCGGCATACATCTACATCAACGGCTCGCTAGCACCGCTGCCGGCCGGGACCGTGCTGGGCGTTCCGACCGACTTTGATGCTCTCGCGGGGGTCATCTCCCCGGCTGGAATCGAACGAGCCAAGCAAGACCTCACGCTTCCTGCCACTTCACTGGACCAGACCACGTCCGTCGCCGACTACTGCAGGGCCCGGTTGGGCGATGAAGTCACCGACACCCTCATCGATCCCATGGTGGGCGGAATCAACGCATCGTCGATCGAACGGCTGTCCATGGCCGACGGCGCCAGTCAACTGTTCGCTGCCGCCCGGCGGGGCCCGTCGATCATCGAAGGCTTGCGGGAGGCTCGGGCCAGCGTTGGCGCAACCCTGGGATCGGCTGGCAAGGACCAACCCGTATTTCACGGCCTCAACGGCGGCATGGCTACCCTCATCGATCGCCTCGTTCGCGAACTCACCCGACTCGGCGCTCACCTGCAGCTCAACACGCCGGTATCAGCGCTCCCCCGGGATGTTGATCACGTGATCGTCGCAACTCAGGCTCACGCGGCCGCAACGTTGCTCGCTACAGAAAGCCCCGACGCTGCCCAACTGGTGGGTGCGATCAACCATGCGTCTGTAGCTCAGCTCACAGTGGAGTTCCCCTCTGACCAGCTGACACCACTAGACGCATCTGGCATTCTCGTGCCACGGCCGGCCGGTCTGGTGATGACTGCGTGCACGTGGTTCTCCACGAAGTGGGGTCAATACGCCAGGTCAGGCTCCTCTCTGGTGCGAATCACATCGGGTCGATACGGCGACCTTCGGGCGTCTCAGATGGACGACAACGACCTCGCCAATACGTTGTTGGCCGACTTCGCCCACGTTTATGCCCACCCTGGCGTGCCGCTCGCCCGGCGCATCGTGCGTTGGCCCGACGCGTTCCCACAGTACGAACCGGGCCATGGCCAACGAGTCGACCAGGCCGTGGACGCGCTCGCTGTGGATGCGCCGCACATTCATCTCGTGGGCAACTCCTACCGAGGAATCGGCATTCCCGCCACCATCAAATTGGCTCGCCAGACCGTCGCGGCGATCATCGCATAGAGGCCCCAGCTCGGACGCCGGACTGGGACCTGGGCCAGATCGTGGACCCTCGACTACGGTCGGTTCATGGTGCTCACCGTCACCCCGAGCGGACAATCGTGTGGCGCGGAGGTGCGCGGCATCGATCTCACCGAACCTCTCGCCTCGGATGAGGTTCACAAGATCCGCACCGCGTGGATTGCACACAAGGTCCTGAGCTTTCCCAACCAGAAGCTCAGCGACGCAGACCAGGAGCGGTTCACGCTGTACTTTGGCCCCTTCGGTGAGGACCCGTTCTTTGAACCAATCGATGACCATCCAAACGTGGCGGCAATCAGTCGACGAGCCGACGAAACGTCGTCACTCTTCGCCGAGAATTGGCATGCCGATTGGAGCTTTCAAGAGTTTCCACCCGACGGGACCTGTCTCGCCAGCAAGATCGTTCCGCCCCACGGCGGGAACACCGAGTTCACCGATCAGGTGGCCGCTTACGAGGCACTTCCCAATGACCTACGGGCCTGGGCCGACGGCGCCACCGTCATTCACTCCGCACGAGGCGGATACGCCCCCGACGGAGCCCATGGCCAGGACGACGTCGACCGGTCGATGAAGATCCGGTTCTCCGAAACCGCCTACCAGACCCAGAGCCACCCACTCGTGCGGCCTCACCCCGAGTCCGGCGCCAGGACGCTCTACAGCTGTTTGGGCTACATCATCGGTGTCGAAGGAATGGATGACTCGACGGCTCGGCCGATGCTTCGGGAACTCTTGCACTGGCAGGGAAAGCCGGAGTTTCGCTACACCCACCAATGGCAGCCCGACATGCTGGTCATGTGGGACAACCGGTGTGTGTTGCACCGGGCAACAGGGGGTTATGACGGCTATGAACGACTGCTTCACAGGACCACCATTGGCTACAACCCGGCGTTCTCGTGATGCGTCAATGAGCTGGCAGGCACCGCCATCCTGACCGGCGGAGATCAGACTGCCATCGGCACTAGGCTGCACCGGTGCTCGACCGGCTGAGGAACATCCCGTGGTGGGCTCGCGCAATGCTCAGCGGCGTCCTCATTGCTGGCTCGCTTCCTCCATGGGGTTGGTGGCCGATGGCATTTCTCGGGATGGCCATTTGGGACGACCTCACGGCCGATGTCGGAGCGTTTGGGCGATTCCGACGTTCGTTCGTCATCGCCGCCACCTGGTTGACGATCGCGATGTTCTGGATGATCGATCTCACCGCTCCTGGCTTCGCGATCGCCGTCCTCGCCTACTCGTGCTACTTCGGGATCGCCGGGGCGGTAACCCCGACGAAACGGTCGCTCCGCTTCGTCGTGTTCCCCGCTGCCATCGTGGTGGCCGAACTGGTTCGATGGCGTTTCCCGTTCGGCGGGGTCCCGTTGGCCAACATCGCCCTCAGCCAGGTGGAGACCCCGCTGGCGTGGACGGCTCGGGTGGGTGGCCCGTACCTGATCATTGTGCTTGTCGTGCTGGTCGGCCTGTCGCTGCGAGAAGTTGTCACCACCGACAACCGGCGTCTCGGACTCTTGGGCCTTGCGATCGTCGCAGCATCGATTGGCCTGAGCATGGTGCACCCCCGGGCGTCTGATCTCGGCGAGCTCGATGTTGCGGTGGTTCAAGGAGGCGGCGCCACTCGCACGCGAGCGTCGGGAGAATCGGCGGCTGTTGTGCTGGGCCGGCACGTGGAGGCAACTCGACACCTCGAAGCAAGCGTTGATCTCGTGTTGTGGCCAGAGAACGTCGTGAACCCCGGCCGATTCTTCGATGTCGACGATGCATCCGACGTTGTCTCGCAGGTAGCCCAGGAGGCGGACGCCACTCTGCTGACCGGCTGGTTCTACCGAGTCGACGGGGGAACCGTCAACTACCAGGCGGCCAACACCGCAAACGGTGTCGAAGTCGATCGATACGACAAGGTTCGCATCGTCCCGTTTGGCGAGTACGTGCCGCTGCGCGGTCTGATTGAACGGTTCAACAGCGACATCCCGAACGCCGACGTGCTCCCGGGCACGGGTCCCGCGGTTGTGGATGTTCCCGAGGGTCGCATCGGCATCAACATCTCGTGGGAGGCCTACTTCGAACGGCGCAACCGAGACTCGGTGGCAAACGGCGCCGAGGTCCTGACCAATCCCACCAACGGTGCGAGCTACTGGCTCACCCAGGTCCACACCCAACAGGTGGCGAGCAACCAACTACGGGCGATCGAAGGTGACCGCTGGCTGCTCATGGCCGCACCCACCGGCATGTCGGCCATTATCTCTCCCGACGGCGACGTGATGCAGAGAAGCGATCTCGGCGAGCGAATCGTCATGACCGACACGATCCAACGACGTGAAGGGCGAACCCTTTTCAGCTACCTCGGAATCTGGCCCGTTCTGCTTTACGCACTGTTTGCGATCGCGGTCGCCAGTCCGTTCGAGGTCGGTTCGTTGCTCGCGAAGCGAACCAACGAGACCGATTCGGTCGATCGGTCTCGTTCCGACACGACCGACTCCCACGAGCCGGTCGACCAGCGCGACAGACTTACAGAGGCTGAGTAAACCCACTCGATCCGGAACCCTGGAAGTCGGGCGAGGTCACCCCGGGTGGTGGAGGCGGAGCAGTCGTCGGCGCCCCGTGCTGGAACGGATTGTTCGCCGCCTGACGAGGGTTTACCCAGGGGCTATCGAGCGCAGCTTGGTGCCTCTTTTGCAGCGGACCGAGCACTCGCAAGTACAAGACACAAGAAACGATCAGAATGGACGATGAAATGGCAACCCCAAGCGACTCGTTGGCGTAGTCCTGCAGGGTCGCGTTATTGAACGGAGCGGTGGGCGCTAGGCGATCGGCCAAGAGGTAAATCACGAAGCTGCCCCACCAGTACGCGGCGAGCGGAGGCGCCGCCGACGGTGGGGTTCGCTCCCCTGCGGCACGGCTTGCCACCCACGCCTGGTCCACAACTTGTCGGGGCCGGACGAAATTCAGAAGCGGAATGATCCAACCGGTGATGGCCCAATGGCTTTTGTGTTCACCAACCCCTGGCGCAAGGATCTTTCCGTTGTCGAGCATTCGCTTCAAAAGGACCATCGTCGAAATTGCCGCGCCGATGAATAGACCAAGGAACACCAGTTCGACAAGCACAGAAAGGTCATAGAGCTCGAATGTGCTGAACCGATCGATGGCAGGGTCGTTGAATTGCTGACTGAGGCGGAAGTTCATCAGCACTCGAACGACCAGCACCGGTAGTTGAATCCAAAGAAACACTCGGAGCGTCTTCGCTACCGTCGCTGTCTGCTTGAGGCCTTGCCCTGCCGGTTGCAGATAGCCAACCCCTCCGGGGTAGGGCGCGGGCTGCATCTGCCAGGTGTCGGGGGATTCGGGATTACTCACAGTTCTGTATCGGAGCTCCCCGCAGATCGCTGTAGTAAAAGCGAGCGCTCCGAGCACTCGGATTCACCCTCGGTGCCGCGGCCTAGGCTGACCGGATGCGTTTGGTGGTGCAACGGGTCGGGATGGCTGCGGTCAGCGTAGAAAACGAAGTGGTTGGCCAGATCGGCCCCGGCCTCTGTGTTCTGGTGGGCATCACCCACGACGACACCCCCGACATCGTGGCGAAGATGGCCGAAAAGCTCGTCAAGCTGCGGATCTTCTCCGATGAGGACGACAAGATGAACCTCTCGGTGAAGGACATTGCTGGCGAGATTCTTCTGATCAGCCAGTTCACCCTGTACGGCGACGCAAAGAAGGGCAACCGACCCTCGTTTGTGCGAGCTGCCCGCCCCGAACACGCCCTCCCCCTCTTTACCGATTTCGTTGAGCAGGTCGCCGTCACAGGCGTCCCGGTGGGAACAGGCAAGTTCGGGGCCGACATGAAGGTGATGATCGCGAACGACGGACCGGTCACCCTCATCATGGAGAGCTGAAGCCCGTACGCTATTCGGTGTGAGTAGTGAGAAGCCGTTGCGGCTGGCGTATTTGTCGTATCGGTCCAAGCCGACCGTTGGTGGGCAGGGGATCTACACCCGGCACCTGACCAAGGCAATGGTGGATCTCGGCCACACGGTGGAGGTCTTCAGCGGACAGCCCTACCCGGTGCTCGACCCACGGATCACCCTCACCAAACTGCCAAGCCTCGACATTTTCAACGATGCGTATCCCGGCCGGTTCCCGGCCTATTGGGAGTTCAAGTCACTCCCGGACGTCGCCGAGGCGTTGCAGTTCTCCACCGGCGCGTTCTCCGAACCGATGGCGTTCACGTTTCGCGCCTGGCAAGAACTGAAACCGCGGACAGGCGACTTCGACATCGTGCACGACAACCAGAGCCTCGGCTACGGCATGTTGGGCATCAACAAGATCCTTCCTGTGTTGACCACTCTGCACCACCCCATCACCGTCGACCGACGGCTCGAACTCGCCGCTGCGCCCAACTGGCGGAAGCGCTGGAGTATCAGTCGGTGGTACTCGTTTGTCGAGATGCAGGCCCGGGTCGCTCGCCGCATGCCTCGAATCGTCGTGGTAAGCGAAAACAGCATCGACGACATCCACAACGACATGGGAGTCGATCGAGCCAACATGCGATTGGTTCACGTAGGGGTGGACCCAGATCTTTTCAAACCAGATCCTTCGGTGCAGCGCAAGCCCGAGCAACTGATCACCACCGCCAGCGCCGATGCCGAAATGAAGGGTCTGAAATTCCTTCTCGAAGCCATGGCCAAGCTGCGAGCCGAGGGCAGGGACATCAAACTCACTCTCATCGGCAAGGCAAAACCAGGCGGCCCGTCCGACACGCTCATTAAGGAACTGGATCTGGCACCCCATATCGACTTTGTCACCGGTGTCCCAGACGAGCGAATCGTCGAGCTGTACTCCGAGTCCGAGGTTGCCGTCGTGCCCAGCCTGTACGAGGGATTTTCACTTCCAGCGGTCGAGGCCATGGCGAGCGCTACCCCGCTCGTTGCGACCACGGGCGGAGCGTTGAAGGAAGTAACCGGCACCCACGGCGAGACCGTGTTGCAGTGCGAGCCCGGCGATGCGGACGATCTGGCAGCCAAGCTACGGATCGCGCTGGACGACCCTGAGCTGCGGGCCCGGATCGGCGCCGCCGGCCGCGAGCGGGTATCGGAGCTGTACACGTGGCGACAAACCGCAATCCGAACCGCCGAGCAATATCGAGAAGTCATTGCGATGCGGGCTCACACGAAGGCTGATCGCTGATGCTCACCGTCGACTACGACCGACTTGGACTGACACCGGGCATGACTGTGCTCGACCTCGGCGCTGGCTTTGGCCGGCATGCGTTCGAGAGCGCCCGACATGGCGTCAACGTCGTTGCCGCCGACCTCGCGTTGGACGAGATGGAGTCAACCCTGGGCACCTTCGCAGCGATGTACCAAAGCGGCGAGCTGAGCCCCGACAACACTCGGGCAGGCTGTGTTCAAGCCAATGGCCTCACCCTGCCATTTGCCGATAACACCTTCGACCGGATCATCGCCAGCGAGGTTCTCGAACATGTTCCCGACGACATCGGCGTGATGGCCGAACTCCACCGCGTGCTGAAACCCAACGGCATCCTGGCCGCCACCGTCCCGGCGCCGTTGCCCGAACAGATCTGTTGGTGGCTGGACGACGCGTATCACGCTCCTAAGAGCGTCGGTGGCCACGTGAGAATCTATGGACGACCCGAACTGAAGATGAAGCTCGAGTCGGTTGGTCTTCAACCGACCGAAGACCATCGAGCTCATGCGCTGCACTCGCCCTATTGGTGGCTGAAATGTGCTGTTGGAGTCACCAACGACGACAACCCTCTCGTGAAGCTGTATTTGCGATTTCTCACCTGGGATATCGTGAAGGCTCCGAAGCTCACACGAACAGCGGACCGCCTGCTGAATCCGATCCTTGGTAAGAGTCTGGTCCAGTACTCGGTGAAGTCGGCGAGTAGCTAGCAGTGCACATCCCATTCGTCGACGGCGTCGTCACAGCCGATCAGATTCGCAAGAGTGCCGAGGCCGTTGCCGAGTGGCAGCTGCCCTCGGGAATGATCCCGTGGATTCCGGGGGGCCATGCCGATCCCTGGAACCATGTGGAGGCGGCGATGGCACTGGCCACCTGTGGGCTGATCGAGGAGGCCGAAGCTGGCTATGGCTGGCTCGCCGATATCCAACGTCCCGACGGGAGCTGGCACAACTACTACGTTGACGGCGGCATCGAGGACGCCAAATTCGACGCCAACTGCATCGCCTATATTGCCACCGGCGTCTGGCACCACTGGCTCGCCACCGGTAATCGTGACTTTGTCGACCATTACTGGCCCGTGGTCGAACCTGCAATCGAGTTCGTGATCGATCTGCAAACCAAGCGAGGCGAAGTGATCTGGGCTCGCCGGCCCGACGGCACCCCGTGGAGCTACGCCCTCCTCACCGGTTCGTCGTCGATCAACCACAGCCTCGGTTGCGCCGATCTGCTGGCAACCCTCGTGGGGCAGCCCAGACCGCACTGGCAAACCGCCCGGGCCCGACTGATCGATGTCATCGCGAATCAGCCCGACGCGTTCGAGCCAAAGGATCGATGGGCCATGGACTGGTACTACCCGGTACTGACCGGCGCCGTGACCGGTGAAGCAGCCAAGGAACACCTGGCGGTCCGTTGGGATCAGTTTGTGATGGAGGACCGAGGGTGCCGTTGCGTTCATGACCGTCCGTGGGTGACGGCGGCCGAAACCAGCGAGTGTGTGATCGCTCACCTTGCGGCAGGAGAACGAGCCAAAGCCGAGCACCTTTTCGTGAGCGCCCAAACGTTACGAGACGACAGCGACGGCCGATACTTCACCGGTCTGGTGTATCCGGAGCTCATCCACTTCCCAGAGCTGGAAAAGAGTACGTACACCGCAGCTGCGGTCATCCTGGCCGCCGACGCCTTGCAGGGCGCCAACCCCACCTCGGATCTGTTCACCAATCACACCTGAACTAGGCAATTCTGCTGTCCAGTAACCCGGAACTACCCGCCCGCACGTCTCAATACTGCGGGGTACCACGGGAACGGTCGGGTGTGTGCAACACCCCGGCCGTTCCAACGGCCCTAAGGAGCCTGGAGGATCCTCAGCGATCCGGTCGCAGACGTTTCCACGAATCCGGCCGCGAGTGCCGGCAAATAGATCTGTTCATACGGAGGGCGTCCGCCATCGGCCGGGTCTGGAAACACATCGTGAATCGCCAACGTTCCGCCGGACCCAAGCTGTGGCACCCACAGGTCAAAGTCGAGGCGGGCTGGCTCTTCGCCGTGTCCCCCGTCGATAAAGAGAAACCCAAGTGGGGTCGACCAATGACGAGCGATGCGAGGGCCATCGCCCACCAGCGCGACCACCCAGGGCTCGAGCCCAGCCTCAAAAACGGTGCGACGAAACACGGGGAGCGTGTCCATCAAGCCGATTGCGGGATCCACAAGGTCGGGTTCGTGATGTTCCCAGCCGGCTTGGTTTTCTTCCGATCCTCGATGGTGGTCGAGGCAGTAGAGCACCGAGTCGTTCGCCTGGGCGACAGGCCCGAGATACAGGGCGGACTTGCCGCAGTAGCTTCCGACCTCGAGCATCGGACCCAATGACGGGTCGGCTGCCGAAGCGGCCGCCCAGAGGGCAAGGCCCTCGTCAGCAGGCATGAATCCACGCGCCGCCTCGGCTCGAGAACGTTCCTCAGGTGTCATGGAGCCAGATTGCATCCACCCAATCAACCAGCTCGTGGCGCCTCTGCCACCGAAACAGGCGTTGTCGGGTTGAAGATTCGTTCAAGGATGAAGAATTTGGCGATCCACACGACCACGTAGCCAGCCAAACTGCCAATGTTCACCCAGAGTCCAGCGCCAAAGATCCACTGCGCGACTTGGGAGGTTACCGACGACACGAGGAGTCCAAGGATCGCCAAAACGAAGAACGGCACAACCTCGCGCTGGACCGAATGAGAACCTGACACGTCCCACACCCAGGCCCTGGTCAGTAGATATGCGGGCGCAACCATGACCACCGCCGCAAAGGCGTTGGCCACCCAGCCTTGCCATCCCCAGATCGAGTTGGCAATGAACAGGATGATCTGATGCCCGCTGAAGTTGATCCCGGACACAACGAGGTAGCGGCCGGCGGGGCCCACACGCCCGTCAATAAATTCCAGAACGGAATCGTTGATTCCCATATCGGCCTCACAGTAGCGACGTCAACCCACCACGAGGGGCCGCGATCGTTTTCGTTCCCACTCCTATCGACCTCCATACTGTTCATGTGAGCGATAGCTATGCGGCACAGACCGCAGTCGATGATTTGGTTACCCTGCTCGATCTTGAACGGATCGAAGAGCACATTTTCCGAGGTCAGAGCCCCAATGACATGCGTCAGCGCGTATTTGGAGGCCAGGTCGCAGGGCAGGCGCTCGTAGCGGCGACTCGTACGGTCGAACACGGCATTGTTCATTCGCTTCACTCGTACTTTTTGCGGCCTGGCGATCCGACGATTCCCATCGTCTACGAAGTCGAGATCATCCGAGATGGACGGTCGTTCAGTACCCGCCGGGTCATCGCCATCCAGCACGGCCAGTCGATCTTTCATCTCACCGCCTCGTTTCACATCGCCGAGGCGGGCTTTGATCATCAGTTCGACCCTCCAACCGAAGTTCCGGCGCCCGAAACCCTCCCCAACTTCGAAACTCGAAACATCTCCAGGAAGGACGAGTTGGGCGACTGGTATTCGAGACCACGCCCAATCGACACTCGCTACGTGGGGCCCGACGAGACCGAGCGTGCTCGCGGGGAGCATCTACCGCCGCATCAGACGGTGTGGATGCGGGCCGATGGAGCCTTACCCGATGATCCGGTGCTTCATCAGTGCGTGCTTACCTACGCCTCAGACATGACCCTGCTCGACACGGCCAATCTTCCCCACGGTCAATGGTTTCTTTCGGGCGATCTGATGATGGCGAGCTTGGATCATGCGATGTGGTTCCATCGCCCGTTCCGCGCAGACGAGTGGTTTCTGTACGTCCAGGACACGCCCAGTTCCTCAGGCGCTCGCGGCTTGGCGCGTGGCCTTATCTATCAAAATGGTGAACTCGTGGTGTCGGTGGTGCAAGAAGGGCTCGTCCGCCTGCTTTCATAGAGTCTCTATGGGCAGCGGCACTGCGCGAAATCTTGGCGAACATCTTTATCGACGGCTTGCGCTGTTCTCTACTGCAGCTCTGCTCGCGTCTGCGTGCGGGAGCGGCTCCACCGCGACGCCCGACACGTTGCCCGAGCCAACGACCACCGCCGCAGCCCCTGCGGGAACTGATGGATCCGCCGTCGATGGCGGGGACAGCTCCGACGACGCCACACCCGACACGACGGCTCCCGCGAACGTTGCCGCCGAACCCGAATGGGCCACTCAGGAACTGATCCTCACCACGATTGCAGAAACGGACTCGCCCGTTTCGCTGGTCGGACGCAGCGGCACCGGCGATCTCTACATTGCTAACAAGAGCGGCACGGTTCAACGCATCACCCGCACCACCAGCAAGAACCAGCCAGACCGATTTCGTTTGGAGAGCCGAGCGGTTCTCGATATCTCGGCCGAGGTGAGCACCGGCAATGAACAGGGCCTGCTCGATCTCGTATTTTCGAGCGACGGACGGAAGCTGTACGTCAGCTACACCGACGCTGCAGGCGCCAACGTGGTGGACCGGTACAACATGGGTTCCACAACCGTGCGGGAGGACAGCCGATTCCAGGTTCTGCGGGTTGAACAGCCCTTTCCGAACCACAACGGCGGGGGTTTGCAGTTCGGGCCCGACGGATTCCTGTACGTGGGATTGGGGGACGGAGGTCGCGCCGGCGATCCGCTGGGCTCTGGCCAAGACACCAGCACCCTGTTGGGCTCAATCCTGCGGATCGATCCTGACGGAGCCGCAGACGGGCTTGGGTATGCGGTTCCAAGCGGCAACCCGTTCGTGGACAGCACCACCGGTGAGGCACCGGAAGTGTGGCTCTACGGCGTTCGAAATCCGTGGCGATTTAGTTTCGACTCCGCCACCGACGCGCTGTGGATCGCCGACGTTGGCCAGGATCAGTTTGAAGAAGTGAACCGACTGGTCGACGGCGGCAGGGGTGCGAACCTGGGTTGGAATCTCATGGAAGCCAACGCACCGTTCAATGGAGCCACAGAGCCGGCTGACCATGTGGGGCCCTATCTCACTTATGGGCACGACAAGGGCCGGTGTTCGGTGACGGGTGGCCACGTATACCACGGCCGATCACTCCCCCGCTATGAGGGCGTATACGTGTTCGGCGACTTCTGCTCCGGGGAAGTCTTCGGACTGCAAGACTCAGCCGGTGGTCCGGTTTGGCGCAAACTGAGCCTGCAGCTTGGGCAGGAGCAACTGGGATCCTTTGGCGTCGACAACGATGGTGAGCTCTATGTCCTCAACCTGGATGGCACCGTCAACCAACTGGGGCCGACACCAGAACAGGTGGAGGCGGATCGGCTGGCTGCCGAGGCCGCCCGGGCCGAAGCCGAAGCCGAAGACGGTTAGTTCACGCTGCCTTCTTGAGGTAGCTAATGAGCGATCCCAACGCGGTGAGCGCTTGTTCACGTTTCATAGCCCAAGCCCCAGGTGGAAGCATTGCTACCGAGCGGCGAACCTGTTCCCAGTCTTCGGGTGTCTTTGGTGTCGATGAGTCAGTCATCTCCGGAACCGTATCGAACATTTGTTCGCTTCGCGCTCGCGCGGCAACAATCAACTAGACGACCATGGCACCGGGATCTTGACCAGCCGCAATCATGCCTTCGCGGACCTTCACCGGAATGAGCAACGCCAACCCGACCACAAAGAAGACCAACAGCACCAGAATCGCAGGTCGCTGCGAGCCGAACACTGCGTTTGCCAGTCCGAACACCAGCGGCCCGAGCCACGAGGTGCCGCGGGCGGCAATTTCGTAGAATCCGAAGTATTCGGCTTCCTTTTCCTGGGGGATCATCTGCGAGTAGAGCGACCGGCTCAGCGCCTGGGACCCACCCAACACAATGGCGAGGAAGAAGCCCATGACAAAGAGCTGGGTGTCGTTAGACAGGAAGAGATAGGCGTAGAGAACGAGCGCAACCCAAACACACAGGTTGATGACAAGCGCCTTTTTCGACCCCACTCGTTCGGCGAGCCGACCGAACAAAATGGCCCCCGGAACTGCGACGAACTGGATCATCAATACCAACAGCAGCAGCGTCGCCGCCTCGGTGTCGAGAACGTCAGATGCATACACCGCTGCGACCGTGATAACGGTGGCGATCCCGTCATTGAAAACGAGGTACGCAATGAGATAGCGGAATGTCACCGGGTACTTGCTTCGCAGCTCCTTCAGGGTGGCCTTGACCGAACCCATGCTCAGCGCCAGCCAGCCAACCCCCTCGGGCTTCTGGCGGGCCGCCGGCCGCTCCCGCAGGCGAGGTCCGGTGAATCCGAAGATGAAGACCAGCGCCCAGATTCCGGTGCCGCCCAAGCTCAGACGAACGGCAAGCTGATCATCGAGCGCCGCAACCATCGCAAAGTTGATCGCCAACCAAATGGCGCCACCCAAATACCCGTAGGCAAAGCCAGCCGAACTCACTCGGTCACGAAGCACCGGTGGGACGAGGTCGGGGAGGTAGCTGTTGTAGATCACCGAAGCCGACGAAAAGGCGACCGCAGCCACGATGAAGAGCAGTCCGCCAAGCAGGATGGTGGACTCGACGACGAAGAAGAGGAGAGCGGTCGCCACCGATCCGATTCCCGACAGCGCCATCATCAGCTTCTTCTTGGCGCCGGTGAAATCGGTGATCGAACCGATGAGTGGGAGAGCGAGAACCTGGAGGATTGCTGAAAGGCTCACGAAGTACGGAAAGAGGCTCCCGTCGTCGATAGTGAAACCGAGCACGTCGACGCCGTCGTCGCCCGCCAGTTCCTGGAGGTAGGGCCCGAGCAGCGCAGTTACCACCGTGGTGCTGAACGCCGACCAGCCCCAATCGAACATCTTCCAGCCAAAGAGCTCGTTCTTCGTTTCGGGGCTCAGCTGAGCCTCTGCCTCTTCGACTGTCAGGGCTTGGACCACGAGCCGACAGTAGTCCCTGACCAAGCAGGAGGGCGGCTTGTGGGCCAGGCAGCTATGCCTTGCCGGCCAGGTTGATCGCGTCTCGGTGCAGCAGCTTCTTGATTCGCCCCAGGTTGGCGCCCCGCCGATGCACCGCCGTTGCAGCCAATGCGATCGACGCCGAATCTAGGTCGGCGACGTCGACGATCTGATGGACGACGCCCGCAGCTTGCTGCTGATCGGGGGGCAAGCGTTCCGAAGTGACCATGAGCCGAGCCGCCATCGGACGCCCCAGGACGTCGTCGAACAACGCCATCATTGCGGGGGAAAACGGCATTCCCAGGTCGGCTTCGGGAAGGCACCAGAAACCTCGTTCGGTTCGCCCGATTCGTAGGTCGCCTGCCAAGGCCAACATCGCACCGGCGCCGAACGCGTGGCCGTTGATGGCGGTGACGACGGTGTAGGGAGCCTCCATCAGACGCGCCCACACCTTCTCAGTGTTACCAACGAACTGAAGCGCGTCCGCCCCAGCCGCAGTTAACGCATCGATGTCGAACCCGTTACTGAAGAACTTACCCGTACCGGTGACGACCAAGGACCCGATGGTCTCGTCGGCTTCGACCTCATCGAGCAAGTCGTTCCAATGACTGTTGACCTCCGGAGTGAACCGGTTTTCACCGTTGTCCATGCGAAGAACCGCAACGCCATCTTGTGGTCGTTCCAGTCGAATCAGCTCTCGAATGCTCATCTGATGATCCTATGGGATCAGGTGGTCAGGCCCGAAGGCGAGCCGACCAGCAGGCCGGTTCGTGAAGCGAGCGAAAGGGCCCCGGAGGGAATCAACCCACCCCGGGCGACCCGCAGGGCCGGTTCGTGAAGCGAGCGCCAGCGAGTGAGAACACGAACAGGAAGGCCCGAAGGCGAGCGAAAGGGCCCCCGGAGGGAATCATTGCTCCTTGAGGAACTTTTCGATCTTGGCGATCAGTTCGTTGCCCGACCCTGAGCTCATGGCGGCGTCGTACTCGGTCTCGAGGTTGGAGACGTACTCGGCCATGTCTTCATCGTCGGCGATCATCGTGTTGATCTGCGACTCGTACTCTTGGGAGGCGACGTTGAGCTCGTCGATCGGTATCGGCAGATCAAGCAAGTTGGACACACGCTCGACCAACGCCTTTGACACCTTGGGTGATCGAGCGTGCGGCACATAGCTGGGAACGGCACCCCACAGCGACACCGAATCGAGGCCCGATGCATGCGTTGTGCTGTGGACCACACCCACGATGCCGGTGGGACCTTCGTAGGACGACGGTTCGAGGTCGAGTTGGGCCCGGAGTTCAGGTGTCAGGGCCGAACCGTAGATCGTTGCTGGGCGGGTATGGACAACGTCGGCTATCAGCGCACCGAGGCTGACGACCATTTCGACGCCGGCGGCTGCCGCAAGGTCACGAATGGATTCGGAGTACGTACGCCACCGTAGCTGAGGCTCAATCCCGCGCAGGATGATGAGCTCGCGACCACCGAGGGAGCCATGAGCGAAGGTGTTTTGCGGCCATTCGATTCGACGGCTGGTGCCTTCTAGTCGCACCGATGGCCGGGTGGTCTGGAAGTCATAGAACGGCTCCGGATCCATCTGGGCGAAGGTCTGCGCGCCCGACTTCTCCGCGATGTATGTGGCAGCGGATGATGCGGCGTCGCCCGCGTCGTTCCAACCCTCAAACGCCATGATCAACAGAGGTGAGTTGAATGTCGGCTCGGTGGAGTACTCCAGGAATGACACACCTTCACGGTACCGCTACGACGGGATGGCTGATACTCCACCACTAGAGTGAACGCGTGCAGATCGTTGAGGCAAACGAAGTAACCGAGGCGCTGATTGCTGCCATGGAGAAGTTGATCCCGCAGCTTTCTCGTTCCAATCCACCTCCAACGCCAGAGCAGCTGCAGCTGATGGTGGACTCAGATGCATCACGGCTACTGCTGGCGTTGGACGACGACGGCGCCATTCTGGGTTCGCTCACGTTGGTTCTCTTCCGCATCCCCACAGGAGTCCGGGCATGGATCGAGGACGTGGTGGTCGACGGTGACGCTCGTGGTATGGGCGTTGGCGACAAACTGAACCGTTTCGCGCTCGAGATGGCCCGTGACCACGGGGCGGTCTCGGTCGATCTCACGAGTCGTCCCAGCCGTGAGGCCGCCAACAGGCTCTACCAGCGCATCGGGTTCGAACAGCGAAGCACGAACGTGTATCGCTATGACCTTAAGAAGTCGGCGGACGAGTAAGCGCTCAGGCTTCCCACACGTTTGGGCGGGGCGGGTCGAAATAGACATCCACGGGTCCACCCGCGACAGCTTGGAATGCCAAGTCGACCCAGCGATCCCCCGAGGCAATGGGGCTCGGCAGATTGTCTGGTCGAAACCAGCCCACATCGGTGACCTCTTGTGGGTGGGGTCGTAGCTCGCCGCCGGTGGCGCGGCATTGAAACACGATCGAATACAACGGGATCGTGGTAAACCCGAGACGCAGGCCATCGAAGATCCCGATAGGCCTCACCGCTTCACAAACGATCCCGGTTTCTTCCAGCACTTCCTTCTCTGCAACTTCGGATGCCGAATAGCCGATATCGGCCCATCCGGTGACGTAAAGCCAGATGCCACTGTCGGCGCGCTGAATCATGAGCAGCTCGCCGTCGTCGTTTCCGACGATCGCCCCGACCGCGATCTTTGGGGTCGCGTAGCCAGCCAAGCCCGTGCGAACTTCGGCCATCCACTCTTCGCTGAATCCGGCTGCCTCACCCCCAGCCACGCGGGCCTTAATATCAGCTGCGACGTTGATCACTTCTTCGTAGCGTTCGCGTTCGAACTGCACCTCCGAGAATGCCAAGCCTGTCTGTCCGATTCCGGCCAGCGATTCGGCCCATCGCAGGAGATCCTGTGCGGATACGTTCATGGCTGCATCTCAACGGCGTGCGTGATGGCAAGCTCCAGTTCGACCAACATCTCAGCAGACAACTTCTCACCAAACGAATCGGTGACGTAGAAGCTGTCGACAGCCTGGGGGCCCAACGTTTGAACCGTCGCCTTGCCAATATCGAGTCGAAGGTCTGCCATCGCCCGAGTGATTCGATACAGCACACCGACCGAGTCGGGGGCGTGCACATCGATCACGGTGGACACGTCAGAGATCTCATTGTCGACCCGGATCGAGAAGGTCGGCGGGGTTGCCGACAGGCGCCGCCGGTACCGGCTGAGCTGTTCGGCCCGGCGAGCGACCCGAGCCGCAATGGCCAACCGACCGTCGAGTGCGCGCTCTATTAGTGGAACAACGGTCTCCCAATCGATCCGATCATCGCCGCCAGAACTAACGAGGAAGCTGTTTGCGGCCATCTCTGCGTCGGTGGCCGCCTCGGCCAGGATGACGTCGAGGCCGCTCATCACCATGACGCCCGCTACTCGCGAGAACACACCGGGCTGGTTGTGGGTGACAACGGTGACCCGGTCGGCCTTGGTCTGAATGTTCCGCTCCCCTTTCGCCATCAGGTCGCGCACGGTTTCGCTGGGCCAGTCGGTGGTGGGTGAGTCGGCTGGCTTGCCCGTGAGCAATGCATCGGTCCGATACACCAGGTCGCCGAGTAGCCGTTCTTTCCAGCTCCCCCAAACCGAGGGGCCGGTGGCGATCGAGTCGGCCTCGCTGAGCGCGGCCAAGAGGTGAAGGAACTCAGGCGTATCAACTGCAGCTGCGACCGCTCGGATTGTTCCTTCGTCCTCCAGGTCGCGGCGAACCGCCACGTCGGACAGCAGTAGATGGTGGCGACAGAGATCAACCAGCACCGCAGTGTCGGCCTCCGGGTAGTTCATGCGATCGCCGATGGCCTGAATGACTTCCATCCCTACAACGGTGTGATCGCCCGGATAGCCCTTGCCGATGTCGTGCAGAAGAGCTCCGACGACCAGCAGGTCAGGCCGAGTCACCCGGTGCGCGAGGGCTGCGGCGTTTAGAGCAGCTTCACACAAGTGACGATCCACAGTGAAGGTATGTAGAACGTTGCGCTGAGGTTGGCTTCGGACCGATGACCACTCGGGCAGAATCCTCGCCATCAACTCGAAGATGTCGAGATCCTCTACGACGCTGAGCGCACTGGGACCGGTGAGGAAGAGGTTGGCAAACAGCGTCCGGCTGTACTCGTCCCAGTAGTCGTCGAGGGGAGGACACTCGGCATAGAGCCGTTTCAAGCTGGTCCGGTCGATCGGTAACGATCGCTGAGCAGACTCCAGAGCCAGTTCCAACAAGAGATGGGGGTGCTGGGCCGGGTTCGCGTTTCCGGTTAGCGTCAGAGATCCGTTTCGGATATGGATGTCGTCGCTAACCAGAGAATCTCGATCGCGGTTGGGCGCCGCTACTTCTCGCTGGGCTCGATGCCATCGTCGCCAGGCCTCATCGGAGTTCCACGCAATGCGTCTAGAGGCCAGCGAAACGGCCTTCATCAGCTCTTGACCGCTTCCGAGACCGAGGGCTTCGGCGACGGTGTCCTGGTCGTCCAGGGTGAGCCGATTGCTGGTCCGCCCGGTGGACCGGTGGAGTTCGACTCGTGCGCCGATGAGGATTGAAGCAGCGTCGTCCAGTCCATCGAGCAGGTCGGCGGCAAAGCCGTCGGTCATGGTCTCCGCCCAACGAAGTGAGTCGAGGTCTCTCAGGCCGCCTCGTCCCTCCTTGAGGTCGGGCTCGAGACGGAACGCGACATCACCAAACTCGGAATGTCGGTCGGACACGACGGCGGCGAGCTCGCGCATCTGTGCACTGGCTCGCGAGACGCGAACTCTGCCGACAGCACGTTCGGCTTCAGCCAGAACGTCGGCGTCGCCGGCCACGAGTCTCATCGCCGTGAAAGCGGTTGCCCGCTCTAGTTCGGCCTTTGCGAGCTTGGCTGCTTCTTTAGGGGTGAGAACTGCATGCCCTAGCTTGAGGTTCTCATCCCAGATCGGGTACCACATTCGCTCGGCGATATCGGCAATGTCTCGCCGCCGGGAGTGAAACAGCACGAGATCGAGGTCAGATTCGGGCCACAACACTCCGCGCCCATATCCACCGACCGCGACGAGGGCAACCTTGGAGTCATCACCAAGAACCGCATTCTCAAAGAGCCCAGCCAACCATCTGTCGGCCACGTCGGATCGTTCGTGGCAGTACTCAAGTCCTCGCAGTTCAGCGCCAAAGAAGTCTGGAAGTGAGATGTCGGTCGTTTTCACGATGCCTCTTTCGCAACGGGTTCGAGGAGTTCTGGAAGGCGGCGGAAGAAGATCGAGCGAGCCATCACCGCATCGAAACCTGCATCCAGCGCCTCATCATGCCGCTCAGTGTCTACATGAGATCCGAAGCCAATGACATGAGCATTGTCGATTCTGAAATCGGCCGGGGCGCTTGTGCGATCGAGATCCACGATCACGAGATCGGGCTCTGAATCCTGGGCAAACTCGGTCAATTTTCCAGCGCTGCGGACATGGGTCACCGAGAACGCGTCGAAGCGCGACCGGTCACCGAGGTCAGGAGCGAAGACGACCACCACGGGCACCGAAGGCGTTGGGGGTTGGCCATGGCGTCGAAGGTGAACGTGGGCTTTGGCGGCGCCCCACGCGAGGCCTGGCAAGTGCAGATCGGGATCGATATCGGAGAAGGTTGCTGGCGTGAGCGCAAAACGATCGTCCGGGTACATCTCAACCGTGCCAGCGTCTCGGCCCACAGCAATCGCTCCCAGGCGATCGAGTTCGTGGGTGATCACCGGGATGAGCGACCTCACCAGCTCCAGCGGGCTGGACCACTGCTGATCGATATCGGTGGTGAGCAGACGGTTGAGGTCGGCCGTGGTGGCCGTTTGCGGTCCTTGAACTATCCGGGCAACGGCATCCTGAACCGCACGTGGATCGGCGTCGGCAGGTGCGCGATCGCGAACCACTTGGTCGACCCAGTGCGGGAGCTTCTCGTTGAGAAGCTCGAGGAGTGCAGCTGCATGCTCGGCAAGCATCGCTGCTTCGTGTTCGCTCTCGGCCACCTAGCAACCGTATCTGGCCAGATTCGGTAGGGGCTAGCTGGGGTAAAGCGCCTGCCGCATCGACAACTCGACACGGCGTTTTTGGCGGTTGACCTTCAACACCTTGACCTGGACCTCATCGCCCCGGAGAACGATTTCAGAAGGATGGCTCGGACGATATTCGGCTAGTTCGCTGAGGTGCACCATGCCTTCGGCGGGACCGATGTCTACAAAGACGCCGTAGTCGACCAAGCGCTTCACCTTGCCGGTGTGGATAGAACCAACTTCAATTCCGGCGAGTGGGTCATCGATGAGTTCTTTCCGGCTGAACGACACCCGCTTCTTTTTGATCTTGACCTCGATGACCTTGACGTCGATCTCATCGCCCACCTTCACGTGCCCCTTGGGCGAGCCGATGCGTTCCCAGCTCATTTCGCTCACGTGCAAGAGCCCACGCACTCGGGCGCTCTCAGGACCGACCTCTACGAAGGCGCCGAATTGGGTGAGGTCGACTACCTTGCCCGGCATCACCGATCCGACCTTAAGGTTCTGTAGGGCCTCCGCCTCCGCTTTGCGTTGTTCCTTGAGCAGAGCCGATCGGCGAGAAAGTAGCAGTTTGTCTTTTTGCCGGTCGGCGGCAATAACTCGGAGTTCCAGCATCTCGCCCACCAGATCGGCGGGTGGGGCGGTGGGTTCGAGTTGATAGTGGGTGAGCGGTACGAACCCGCGCAGGCCCATCACATCGACGACGATGCCCTTCTTGCTGACGCTCGTGACCTTCACGTGCATGTTGCTGTGATCTTTCACGCACTCGGATGCCTTCTTCCACGCTCGATCGCGCAGCACCCATTTGCGGGACAGGACCACCCGGTCTTGCGGGTCCTCGCGAGACAGGACCGCGCCTTCAGAACCGTCGCCCACCTGAAGGACCGTGGTGGGGTCAGTCCCGGCGAGGTCGAAGTTCTCCCGATGGATGACCGCGGCCCGGCCATCGTCGAGCGTGAGGGCAACTTCCTTGCTATCTACTGCGGTCACGATTCCGCCGAGGACCTGCATCACGACGGGCTCGGGAAGAACGATTGGCGGAACGACCTCACCGGCAGGAGCGGCAGCCTCCTCAGGGGCGGCCAGTGCCGTGGCTTCAACGGGCGCAGATCCTGCCGCAGCCTCAGCAGGGGAAGCTGGTGCAGTGGCTTCAACGGGCGCAGATCCTGCCGCAGCCTCAGCAGGCGAGGTTGTTTCCGATGCCGGGGCAGCCGACGCCTCTTCCTCCGTGCGCTCGCTACCTTGATCGGCCTCGACCTCCGCGGGAACCGGCACGGGTTCAGGTGGGGGGTCCGCTGAGACCTGTGGTTCAGCAGCTGGCTCGGAATCGGACTCCTGCTCGGACTCGGGCTCCGCTGCAGCCGGCGCTGATACTTCGGTCACCGGCGCGGCGTCGTGAACTTCTGAGACCTCGCTCGTTGCGGTGTCGGTGGCAGATGCTGCGTCGGCAGCGAGTTCAGATGCGGGCGTTTCTGCCCCTTCGGTCGGGTCAGGACCGCTCGCTGCGGCACTATCGAATTCCGGCATGGACATACCGTACTTCCCCAATGCGCACCGTGAGGTGCGAAACGCCCAGACGCAGAATTTGGCGGTCGGTTATCGTCAGTCGACGCCGAGGGCGGTGAGGACCTCGTCGTGGCTGGCGATCATGCCGGTGTAAAACACGCCAAAGTCGGCATAGACCGCGGACGCTTCGTCGAAACGCATGGTGTAAACGACATCTTTGAGGTCGTCAGGTCGGTTGGCGAAAAGGGTCACGCCCCACTCGTAGTCGTCGAGCCCGGTAGACGCAGTGATGAGCTGCACAAGACGTCCAGCAAACTTTCGACCACTCTTGCCATGGTCCATCATCAGATCTCGGCGAGCGTCAAAGTCGAGGGTGAACCAGTTGTCTTCTTCGCCCCGCCGCTTGCTCATGGGGTAGAAGCACCAGGCGTTCTTTCCCTCCGGTGGCAACACCGGATACAGCCGGGCCTGCTTCATTTCCTCGGGCACGCCCTTTGCGTACTCGCTCACCTCGGTGATGCTGACATAGCTATCGACCAGTTCAAACCCTGCCTTCGTCAGGTCGGTCTGCAATCGACGTAGACGCCACAGGTCATTGCCTAGCGCCATAACTGCGAGATCGGCTTTGTGTCCGAGCATTGCCACCGCCACTACTTGATCACCTGCGTCGAGCGCGGTTTGGAACGCCGCCATGGCCGACTGGCGATCCGACAGGATCGTGGTCTTGTAGAACAGATGGACGACCCCTAGACCCTCGCTCGGCGTGGAGCCAGTGAGTTCCTCTGTCGGAGCTGGTGCGGTGTCGGTCATGAGTCCAGGCTATCTCCACTTGCCGATCGAGCTTCAGCCACGATGGCCCGGCAAGCCCTCGCCAAGCCCACTGCGGTAGCCTGAGCAGAATGGCGCAGCGGTCCACCTCCCTCGAGCTGTTCAGCCGCAAACTGCGCGCCGATGGCACCTCATCCAAGACTCCCGACAAGTTGTTGGTGGAGGAACCGCTCAGCATTCAACTCGACGGCACATTGGTGTCGTCCACCATGCGGACCCCCGGCCACGATTTCGAACTGGCCGTCGGGTTCTGCCACACCGAACGCCTCCTGCATAGCGTGCCGGTTGTTGGGATTCGCTACTGCGGCAACGGTTCGGCCCTGGATACCGACTTCAACGTGGTGACGGTCGAAACCGGGGGCAAGGCACCAGCACCCACGCCGCGCCTTGGCAACACAAGCTCGTCGTGCGGGATCTGCGGGTCCGATGCCATCGAGGAGCTCACCGAAACACTTCGGGTGCTCCCACCCCACTCCGCTTGGCCAAACGAGCTCTTGCTCTCGTTGCCGGATCGAATTCGAGAAACACAGGGACTGTTCGATATCACCGGCTCTTCCCATGCGGCGGGAGCGGTTGACCGCGACGGCAACGTCGTCGTGGTCCGCGAAGACATCGGTCGACACAACGCCGTCGACAAGGTGATCGGCCGCTTGTTGCTCGATCAGCAGCTTCCGGCACACGACCTCGCGTTGTTCGTCAGTGGCCGAGCGAGTTTCGAGATGATCCAGAAGGCGTGGGCCGCCGGGTTCACGGCATTGGTCTCGGTCAGTGGCCCATCCGCGTTGGCGGTGCAGACGGCACGACGGAGCGGGTTAACGCTGGTGTGCTTTGCCCGCGAGGGAACCGGGACGCTGTACAACCCGGTGTAAGAACCTGGTCTGAGAGATCAGTTCCCGTTCAAAACGGAAAGCGCCGACGCTCTTTGAGCGTCGGCGCTGTTCCTCTATCTCTGACAGGTCTTACTCGTCGTCGGTTTCGTCGACGAAGTCGGTAATTACCGCCTCGGTGGTGAGGAACAGTGCTGCGATAGATCCGGCGTTCTGAACCCCAGACCGGGTGACCTTGGCTGCGTCGACAACGCCAGCCTTCTGAAGATCGCCGTACTCGCCAGTAGCGGCGTTGAGGCCGTTCCATCCATCGAGATCGCTGACCTTGCTGACCACGACGCCACCTTCCATGCCGGCATTGACGGCAATCTGGTGGAGCGGGGCGCTGAGGGCGGAGAGAACGACCCGTGCACCGGTGGCTGCGTCGCCCTTGAGCTTCTTAACGGCCTTGCTTTCTGCCGCAGCGTCGCGGGCACGAATCAGGGTGACGCCGCCGCCGCACACAATGCCTTCCTCGATTGCTGCCTTGGTGGTGGAGACAGCATCTTCGATGCGGTGCTTCTTCTCTTTAAGCTCCACCTCGGTCGCGGCTCCGACCTTGAGAACGGCCACACCACCGCTGAGCTTGGCGAGACGCTCTTGAAGCTTCTCGCTGTCGTACTCGCTGTCGGTGTTCTCAATTTCGGCCCGGATCTGGTTGACCCGGCCGGTCACGTCGGCTGCGTCGCCGCCGCCTTCGATGATGGTGGTTTCGCCCTTGCTGACGACCACCTTGCGAGCGGTGCCGAGCAGATCAAGCGTGGCGGCTTCGAGCTTGAGGCCAACCTCTTCGCTGATGACCTGTCCGCCGGTGAGGACGGCAACGTCTTGCATCATGGCCTTGCGACGGTCACCGAACCCGGGAGCCTTCACTGCGCACACACCGGTGAAGGTGCCGCGGAGCTTGTTGACCACCAGGGTGGCCAGTGCTTCGCCGTCGACGTCCTCGGCCATGATCAGCAGCGGCTTGCTTGCTTGCATGACCTTTTCGAGCACGGGCACGAGATCGCGAACGGTGCTGACCTTGCCGCCAACCATCAGGATGTACGGGTTGTCGAGGACGGCTTCCATGCGGTCCTGGTCGGTTACGAAATAGGGGCTGATGTAGCCCTTGTCGAAGCGCATGCCCTCGGTGAAGTCGAGCTCCATGCCAAAGGTGTTGGACTCTTCAACGGTGACGACGCCGTCTTTGCCCACCTTGTCGATGGCCTCCGCGATGGTCTTGCCGATCGTCGCATCGTTGGCCGAGATTGAGGCGACCTGGGCGATCTGCTTTTTGTCATCGACCTCGATGGCGATGTCGCGGATTGCATCGACTGCGGCTTCGACGGCGGTCTCGATGCCCTGCTTGAGGCTCATCGGGTTTGCACCGGCGGCAACGTTGCGAAGACCTGCACGCACCATGGCCCAGGCCAACACGGTGGCGGTGGTGGTGCCGTCGCCGGCGACGTCGTCGGTCTTCTTTGCCACCTCTTTAACCAGCTCGGCGCCGATGCGCTCGTAGGGGTCTTCGAGATCGATCTCACGGGCGATGGAAACACCATCGTTGGTGATGGTCGGAGCGCCGAACTTCTTGTCGAGAACAACATTCCGGCCTTTTGGACCGAGCGTCACACGGACTGCGTCCGCCAGCTGGTTCATGCCAGATTCGAGCTTGCGACGAGCCTCGTCGTCGTAGGACATCATTTTTGCCATGGGGCGAAGAACTCCTGAAAGAGAAGGGGATTTCTAGCTCTGGCACTCTAGCCCCGAGAGTGCCAAAACCGGACTCGACCAGGCCCAAAAAATCGTCTGAAACCCACGCTTGGTGAGTTCCACACGGACCGCGACGGGACCGGGCCTGTCGATCCCTGTAGTGTCGAAAGACAATGACGTCGAAGCCCAAAGACCCTCGGGTCGAGGGCGACATCGCATCGCTCACGACCGCAAAGGTTCAGCAATCACCGCGGCGACTGCTCTTGTCAGCCGTTGCCGTTCTCGCGGTGCTCGGCATCTTTGCCTCCACGCGGGCGGCAGATCCGGTCGAGGAGGCAATATCGAACACCACCACGAGTACGACGACGTCGACCATATCGACAACCCAACCCGCGGGTGGTGACACCGCCGTCGTTGATACCGCAATTGCTGCCGCGACACCGGGCTGCGATGCAACGCGGTTGGCGGAGGCGCTTAGCCGAGGGATGGTCGCCCCGAGTTCGCCGACGCGAGCCAACCCAACGTTCTTTGCCGAGCTCAGCCCCTACATCGTGCGCGGCCAACTGATCGAAGCCAACCCGAGAGATGGTGGCACCCGAATCTTGGTCAAGCCGCGCCAGGTCATCAATAAGCCCGGCGTCGAACCGATCCAACGGTTCGATGCTCTCTGGACGCCAGCCATCGAGCCACCGTCGGGAATTCTCGACGGCAACTTTGTCGCCTTCCTTACTGGTGAACGCACCGAGGCCGGTTGGGTCACCCGTCTGGATGGGTTCTGGGTGGGGTGCGACGACACCTCCCCCGCCGTGTCGGTACTCAATCGCACTTCCGACGCCGATCTGTCTCTCAACGACCTGTGGCTTACCGCTCCGGTTCGAAGCAACCGCTTGGAGCCAACTGCTCTAGTGGGCGGCGCCGCCATCTTCAGCGTTGACGTAGCCGATGGGAGCCGATTCCGAATAAGTCTCCCCCAACATTTGGCGGCCGACCTCATACAGACCTCGGATTCCACACCGGCGAGCCCGGTTCGAATCGAGGGTTCTGCCGCTTCGATCGAGATCCTCTATCAGTTCTGCCCAGGAGCGGACAATTCTGCGTTTGAGAATTCGTTCGGATCTCTCGTGTGGTTGGATTTCGAAACAGCCCGGGTCTGCCGTGAGCGAGACCAACTACGGATGCACGTCATCGCCGATTGGGCTGGGAACGAAGACGACCTGGCGATGCTCGATGTTCGGGCGCTGTCGATCGGTTGGGACTACCGCATGCAACTGCTCGGCGTCGATCCGACTGACGTTGGCTGTTTCGAGTGCAAGCAGGAATTTGGCCCGCTCAGTTTTCCGGAGCAAGAAGTCATCGTGACGACCACATCCGCAACAGCTGTGACCGCCCATCACGAACGCACCCTCGAGGAGCTTTGGACACTGGATCCCGGAGGTTCTGACACCTTCTTAGTCCACGGCGGTGACGGTCTCTTTGTGGATGCCGTAGGCCGGTCGCTGCTCAAACTTGACCCGTCGACCGGTCAAGAACTGTGGAGGCTCGATCGTGGGGCAGACGAACGGGCCGTGGGTCTCTCGGGTGAACTGACGTGGGCATCGTTCATAATCGAAGGCGACCACACGGCTCCGATTCTGCGCCGAATTGATTCAACGACCGGACAAACCGTTTGGACGGCGCGGGGTCGCACCGGCACCGAGTGGGAGCGAAGTAGACCGACGGTGATCGACGGCGTTGTAGTCATGATGGACCAGCCTGACTACGGGGGCGCTGCTCCACCTGATGCAGCCCTCCACGCCTTCGACTACGAAACCGGTGAGCTCATGTGGACCACATCACTGGGGGATAGTCCAAACCGCGGTTCGGTCGGCGGAACCGAGTTCGCCGATTTCGAAAACGGCCGTGTACTTTTGGCACGCACGATGTACAGCGAGTTCCTCCGCGTCAATGTTTCCGACGGCGAGATCATGTGGCGCACCACGGTGTCGAATGGCGAATTTGGGGGCACCGACTTCGCGGCCAACGGCGCGTTGGCCATAGACATCCGCACCCCGAACGATCGCCACTGGCTACTCGACCACGAGACCGGTGAAGTATTGCAACCAGAACCGAAGTA
>CALHFG010000071.1 GCA_938029215.1 uncultured Acidimicrobiales bacterium
AACCCGCTCGGCGGCGTCGGCTGTCTTTTCGAGGCGGCGCCCCAACGGTCGCACCTGAATGGCCCAGCCAGTGATCAGAATGATCATCGAGAAGAGGCTTGCGATCTGAATCGCGGTCTTCAGGGTGTCCGCCACCTTGAATGCCTCGCTCGTATCCTGTTTGATCGCCACGCCCCAGCCGGTGAGTGGCTCCTGCTGAACTGCCGCGATCGTTTCCACGTTTCGATAGTCGATGAGGCGTACCAAACGCGCCGGACCCGGCTGCAGACTTTCCGCTCCTGGTGACGGCACCCCGGTGGGTACGGTGGCGGTGAACGCCGCATTGCGGTTCATCCGTAACGGGGTGAGGAGGACGATCTGTCCATCGGGTTGTAGCTGCACCAGCGAAATCTCGGTTGACTCGCCGAAGAATCGTTCCTTGTTGATCTGATCCACGATGGGCCCGAGACGGCTTTCGACAATCAACCCGCCGACGACAGAGCCGTCTTCGGTTTGAATGGGAACTCCGAGGATCAATCGGTCTTCGCCATCAGGGTTGCGGAACGCAGGACCGAAGATCGGTTGCCGAGCCTCCATCGCCTCCGCAACCAACGTGTCGCCGTCGCCGTCCCAGCTGGCCCCGGGCGATCGGCCGAACTGGCTGCCATCTCGCAAAACCACGGTCGCTTCCACGACCGACTGATTTCGGCCCTCGTCGGTATCGACCAACCCGGAGATCACGCTGTCGTCTCGTGCGTAAGGGGTTGCAGTCTCAAGGCTGGCGATGAGCTCTGAATTCGACGCCAGCGACTGGGCGTCGTTCTCCAGCGCAACCAGGGCACTTCGGAGTCGCGTCTGTTCGATGGTCAACAGGCTCTGGAGGTCGCTCTCGACCTGGTCCTGGAGTTGTTCCTCCACAATGCCGCTGAGAATCCAGCCACCGATGAGAACAGGAAGAATCGCCAAAATGAGCCAGCCAAAGAGCTTGGTTCTGATGCGAAACTTCACAGCAGGGAAGTCGGCACTAAAAGGCCTCTCCTTGACTTCCCATTCGGGCGCCCCTTGTCGAAGCTGACTAACTATCAAGCCGGCCGATTTTGGGGTCGATGTACCACGGGATGAGCGTTGCCCGCACCTCGACCACTGCGCCGGTTCTGTCCCGGCGAGAAGCACTGCGAATCCTTGGACTTCCCGCGGGTGCTCTCTTGCTGGGCGCATGTGGGACGACGGTGCCCGCGTCCGAGCTCAGCTTCTCCGATGGGTTCGCCGGAGCTCGAGTCCGAGCCATTATGCGCAACTCCTTCATCGACGAACTGAATACTCACGCACGAGAGATCGGAAGTCGCTGGTCCGGTGTCAACGATGCGACCATCGAGTTCGAGTTCAGCGACGATTGGCGTGAAAAGTATGCGGCCACCGCCAGAGCCCGCGAGGGCGAAGACCTCGCGGAGCTTTTTGGGCACGGCCCTCATCTCCTCAGTGATCGATTGGTAGACCTCTCGGCGCTGGCGGAAGAGATTGGTGATGCTCAGGGCGGCTGGATGGATGCCGCCCGAGATGTGGCGATGGTAGACGGGGTGTGGCGAGGAATTCCGTGGGCCTTTACCGCTCAGGCTCTGAATTGTCGAGTGGACCTGTTGGAACAGGTTGGCACGACCGTAATCGACACCTACGACCGCCTCTTGGAAACTGCGACTCGTCTGAAAGAGGAGGGCCTGCCGCTGGCGGCGTTCAGTATGTCGCCCGATGCGCCCAACGATTCGGCCAGTCTTGCGTACTCGTTGTTGTGGTCTTATGGCGGGCAAGAGATCGACCCGGAAACCCAAAAAGTGGCGCTGGATTCCGCCGCCACACGAGCAGCGTTGGAGTACTTCGGGGAACTGGCGGCTGTGTCGGACCAACGAGCCTTGTCGTTCAGTGAGGGTGGGAACAATGCGGCTTTCCTTCGTGGCGAGATCGCGATGACCCAGAACGCTTCGAGCATCTACTGGCGGGCGTTGCAGGACCAATCCGAACTGCTCGACGTGATCACCCATCATCGCTATCCATCGGGGCCGGCCGGCTATCACCAGCTGCTCGAGATGAACACGCTTTCGGTCTTCGAACACAGTCGCAACGTGGACGTCGCAAGTGACTTCATCCGATTTGCAATGAACTCGGTGTCGCTTAGGGAGCGAGCCAACCTTTCGTTTTCGTTCTTCAGCCCGCCGTTGCTCGACCGGATCAACGACCCGGCGATGGTATGGAACCAGGATCCAGTCTTTGCGGGCCTCAAAGGTTCGAACACCGGCGGGCACGTGCCCGGATGGCCCGCGCGTTCAACCATCGAGTCCGGTTTGGTCTTTCAAAACGCGACGTTGGCCGACATGTTCCGTTCGGTCGGGACGGGTGAGGCTTCGGTCAACGAGGCTGTCGCAACCGCCACCCATGCACTTCGCCGTGTTTATGAAACCTGATTGCCCGTTCTCGTTGAACACACCCTTGCGTCGGCACTAGTATGCCGACGGCCTTTGTGGCCGAAAGGGGAGTGCACATGGCAAGCACATACACGGTCGAGCGAAGCACGATCATTCACGCGGCACCCGAAGTTGTCTTCGAACAGGTTTCCAACTTTCGGAACTGGGGTTCGTGGTCCCCGTGGGAAGAACTCGACCCAGACATGGAGAAGACCTTCCACGGTTCCGACGGAGAGGTCGGCTCGGGTTACTCCTGGTCTGGAAACCGAAAGGCCGGCGCAGGATCCATGAAGCTCACCTCGATCGAGGCTCCGCTGAAGATGGCCTCGGATTTGAACTTCGAACGGCCCTTCAAGTCATCGAACACCATGGGTTTCACGCTCACACCTGATGCGGGCTCCACTTCGATCACCTGGACGATGACCGCAACGCACAATCTCATGACCAAGATCATGAGCATCTTTGGGCTCATGGACCGTCAGATCGGTGGAGACTTCGAAAAGGGACTGGGCAAACTGAAGTCCAATCTGGAGTAGTGGCTGTCGCTCGCCCGCGTCTTCGTCATGGCGCGTTGTGCTGGCGGCCGTAGCATTTCGGAATGACCCCCGAGGAATTTCGCAGCGCTGGCCATGAGCTGATCGATTGGCTCGCCGATCTGCGAACCAGTGTGCCCGATCGTCCGGTCCTGGCTCAGGTCGATCCTGGGCAGGTGGCGGGAGAGTTTTCCGCCGAACCGCCTCAAGGAACCCAGTCGTTCGGGCAGTTGATGGCAGAGCTTGATTCGGTCGTGGTCCCAGGTCTTACCCAGACGCTGCATCCGATGCATTTCGGATGGTTCCCGAGCAACGCCGCCCTGTCGTCGGTTCTTGGAGACATCGCGTGTTCGGGGATCTCCGCGCTCGGGATCTCGTGGGAGAGCAATCCTTCGCTGACCGAGGTCGAGCAGGTCACGTGTGACTGGATGCGTCAACTCATCGGTCTCAGCGACCAGTGGGAGGGGTCGATCCAGGACACGGCCTCGACCGCCTGCTTGGTGTCCATGCTCGTGGCCCGAGAACGAGCCTCAGGTCTTGCGCAGAACACCGGGGGCACCCAGGCGATCACTCAGCCTCTCGTTGTTTACACCACAGCCCAGGCGCATTCGTCGGTGGCCAAGGCTGCGCTGCTGGCTGGCTTTGGGTGGGACAATGTGCGCAAGGTGGAGACCGACCCTGCCACCTACGCCATGATCCCCGCCGCGTTGGAACAAGCGATTGAGCGCGACCTGGCCGCAGGCAACAAGCCCGCCGCGATCGTGGCCGCGGTCGGAACCACCGGAACCACCGCAATCGATCCGGTGGCGGCGATCGTCGCCATTGCCCAACGGCACGATTGTTTCGTTCATGTGGATGCCGCGATGGCGGGTTCGGTGATGCTGCTACCCGAATACCGGCACCTGTGGGACGGGATCGAAGGGGTCGATGCGATCTCGTGGAACCCTCACAAGTGGATGGGGACCATTCTCGACTGCTCCCTTTTGTATTTCCGAGACATCGCCCTGGTCGAGGAAATCATGGCAACCAACCCCAGCTACCTGCGGTCGAACGCCGATGGTGCGGTGCCACAACTCCGTGACCGAGGGATTCCGCTGGGCCGTCGTTTTCGAGCGCTCAAGCTGCTGTTTCATCTTCGACTGGATGGCATCGAGTCGATCAAGAACCGTCTGCGGCGGGATCTTGAGAATGCACAATGGCTTTTGCAGAGGGTCGAAGCTTCCGAACATTGGGAGGTCTGTGCTCCCGTTCCGTTGCAGACGATTTGTGTCCGCCATCGTCCCGACGGACTGTCTGGCCCCGAACTTGACGAGCACACTCTGGCGTGGGTGGGCCGGATCAATCAGTCGGGCGCCGCGTACCTCACCCCGTCGATTCTCGATGGCGAATGGATGGTTCGAGTCTCGATTGGCGTAGAAGCAACCGAACGAGAGCATGTCGAGGCGCTGTGGGAGCTCATGCAGTCCGCCTGCAACACCCGGTGACGGGTGCGTGTGTTGCATCCGCAACATCGGGGCCCGTCACCGAGTGTTGCGTTAGAGGCTGACGACGGTTTCCTTGATGGCGTCGAAGATCTTGGCGTAACCGGTGCAACGGCACAGGTTGCCGCTCAGTCCGATCTTGATTTCCTCTTCGCTGGGATCGGGAGTCCGAGCCAACAACGCAGTGGCCGACATGATCATGCCGGGAGTGCAGAAACCACACTGCACGCCGCCCGCGTCCAGCATGTTCTGCTGGATCGGGGCGAGCTCTTCGGTGGTCATGATGCCCTCGATCGTCGTCACCTCGCGTTCCGCCGCTTGCGCGGCCAGATAGGAACATGAGTTCACGGGCTGACCGTCGAGCAGCACCATGCAGGCCCCACATTCGCAGTCGTCACAGCCTTCCTTTGTGCCGGTGAGACCTACCTGATCGCGGATCACCGACAGAAGGTTCCGCGATGGTTCGGCATCGATCGGGTACGTGGTGCCATTTACGTTGAGTTCATACGAGGTCATGATGCGGCTCCAATGCCGATTGCTCGATTGACTGGGATACCGATCACTTCTCCGGTGGCGCGGCGGGCGGCGGCGTCGAATGCACGCTTGGCCATCACACCTACCGTATGACGGCGATAGGTGTCTGATGCCCGAAGATCGCTGATCGGGCTGGCGTGTTCGGATGCTGCTGAGGCAACATCGGCCAGCAGTTGCTCGTCGACGGTCCTGCCGGCTGCGAGCGTGGAGAGTCCGTCCACCGCGATGATGGTCGGAGCGACTGCGGCCAGAGCGACCGACGCATCGGCGATTGTCCCGTCGGCGTTGAGAGCGACGCTGGCAGCTGCCCCTACGACAGCGATCTCCATTGCCCGTCGATACTCCAGCCGCACATAGGCACTGCCGGACCGCTCGGGACGGACGGGCATCTTCAGTGCTACGCACAGCTGATCCGAAGCAGCCGAGGTCTGACCTGGTCCGGTCCACAGATCAGCGAGATCCACAAGTACCGACCCAGCTGACGAGGCAAGTTCGGCTTGGGCGCCCAGGACCATCAGCGGCGCTCCGGTGTCCATTGCGGGTGATCCGTTCATTACGTTCCCGCCCAGGGTTCCCACGTTGCGGGTTGCTGGCGAACCGACCAGAGCGGAAGCATCAGCGATTGCGCTGTAGCGATCGGTGATGAGCGGGTCGGTCATGAGCTGGGCATGCGTCACCAGGGAGCCGACGCGTACTCCTGCGTCGCTGGCGTCGATCGACTTCAGCTCATTGAGACGGTCGATGGCCACCAGTTGGTCAGGAAACGAGGACTTTCCATGCCGAACACCCACGACAAGGTCGGTGCCGCCTGCCACCGGGCGGGCTCCGTTCTGGAGGGCGTCGAGCGCCTCAGCAACGGTGGTTGCGATAGAGAACTCCATTACTGCTGTACCTCCCAGATGCGTTCTGCGGTCATGGGTAGTTTGTTGACCGGTGTTCCGATCACCTTGGTGATTGCGTTGTGGATGGCGGCTGCGGTGGGCACGTTGGGAGCTTCGGCCAAGCCCTTGGCACCTTCGGGACCGGCGCCTTCACCGCCGGGTTCTACGAACTGGGTAGTGATCGGGGGTGCATCGGCTGCGGTTTGTAGCTTGTACTCCAGCATGCCGGCGTTCATCTGGAGGCCTTCATCGCTGTATCGAGTGACTTCGGTCAGGGCCTGTCCGATCCCCATAAGTACTCCGCCGTGCACCTGGCCAAGTGCTCCGGTCAGGTTAAGGATGGTGCCCGAGTCGTGAGCTGTGCTGATCTCCATCACGCGAGCGACGCCGGTCTCGGCATCGACCTTCACCCGAACTGCGTGGCAGGCGAACTGGGGTGCCACCCAACCTGCGACACCCTGTTCGCCTACGCAGGTTGCAGCAACCGTGGGGTAGTCCAGCGGTGGGGCCGAGCCGTGAGCAGCAAGAAGCTCACCGCCAGCAGCGATTCCAGCCAGTTCGGGAATGGACACGTTCTTGGTTGGCGTTCCGGCCACGTGAGCTGAGCCGTCGGCGAGTACGATGTCGCCCGGAGCGGCCTCGAGGTGGTCAGCGGCCAGCTTTCGTAGCTCATCGGCGATCTGTCGGGCCGCTCGTACGACCGCCCGACCGTTGTTGATAAGGGTCTGAGATCCGGTGGCTCCGGTGTCGTAAGGGGCCACACCGGTGTCCTGGTAGATGATCTCGAAATCTTCGGGCTGGAGGCCGACTTCATCCGCGGCCAGCTGTCGAAGCGTCATGACCGCTCCGGTGCCGCACTCCTGGGCGCCGGTGATGATCTGACCGGCTCCGTCGTCGTCGATCTTCACATGAGCACCCGATGGTCCCGGGAACGACGGCCACCAGCTGACGGCGACACCCACCGCTTCGTCGTCGGGGAGCTCAGCGCCGTAGTCCGACGCCGCCACCGCCTTTTCGATGCACTCCTTCAATCCGATCGCGCCATACACCTGACCGGCGATTCCCGTGTCGCCTTCGGTAACGCAGTTCTGCAACCGGAACTGGACCGGGTCGATACCGAGAGTGTCGGCGAGCTGGTCGGTATGCGCCTCCAGCGCCCAGCAGGCTTGAGGAGCGGTAGGAGCTCGAACCGAACCGGAGGGCTGATGGTTGGTGTACATCAGGTGCGCTTCGATCTCGACGTTGGGCACCTTATACGGTCCGCCAACATGCATCGCAGCTAACTGAGGGAAGAAGGCCGCGTCCGACGCGTAGGCGCCACTGTCGATCACAATCCGAGCCTTTCGGGCCGTGATCGATCCGTCGTTCTTTACCCCAGAGGTGATCTCCACGGTCATTCCTTCGCGCCGCCGGTCCGGGGCCAGGAACTCTTCCCGACGAGAAAAGACGAGTTTGACGGGGCGCTTCGCAGCCTTGGCCAGGGCCGCAATCTGAGCTTCAAAGTGGAAGCCGCACTTGCCCCCGAAGCCGCCGCCCAGATGGGGGACGATGACTCGGACCCGGTTGGTGGGTAGCTGGAGCGTCTGGCAAATGCCGGCGCGTGCGTCGAATGGAACCTGAGATGATGTCCAGACCGTGACCTTTTGTCCCTCCCACTGAGCAACGATCGCTCGGGGTTCGATGGGGGCGGCGTGAGAGGCGTCGGCAACATGGTGTGAGGTGATCACGTGGTCGGCCGCGGACAGCCCAGCCTCGACATCGCCGTGGGTAATCGAGGAGAACGACACCGTGTTGCCCGAACGAACCACGGCTTCGTCGGCTTCGTAGGATTCCCAATCGGTGTGAACCAACGGCGAGTCGGCGGCCATAGCCTCCTCGGCATCGTTCACTACCGGCAGTGGTTCGATCTCAACGACGATGGCATCGACCGCAGCCTGGGCGATTTCCTTTGTGGTTGCCGCGACCGCAGCCACTACCTCGCCTTCGAAACGTACGACGTCTTTCGCAAACAACGTTCGATCCGAGATCCCGGGGCTGTAGCGCACATCTGGCACGTCGGCGTGGGTGAGCACCGAGAGCACGCCGGGCATCGCTCGGGCTGCACTGGTGTCGAGCGTGGTAATTCGGCCGTGGGCGACATCGGCGTACCGGAACTTGGCGTGGAGCATGCCGGATAGTTGGAGGTCGGCCGCGTATCGGCCCGACCCTGTGACCTTGTCGGGGCCATCGGCCCGTACGAAGCGACGGGTAGCACCGGGGGCGCTTGGATTTGGAAGGGCAGGATTTGGGAGCGCAGGGTTGGGAACGGGAGCGATGTCGGTCATCTAGAACCTCAGAGATCGATGGTGGCGGGTGAGGGGTTGGGAGCGGTGCCGAGCCGGTCGGCGCTACTGGTGGGATCGTCGCCCGGGGGTATCACGACGGGTCGCCCCGTCATGTGGTCGGCGAGCATGTTGTGGAACCGATGAAGCGGCTCTTCGAAACGCGGAGCCAGCGGCCCTGGTGGAACCGCTCCGCGTTCGAGGCCTCGTTGGCCCCGTTCGACGATGTCGATGTCTTCGCTGTTCACATCGATCCAGAAATCGACGGTCTGCCGGATGGCTTCGGGCGTCGCATTCGCGTTGGATGACGGCACCAACAGCGTGCAGGTCTCTTTGGTGAGGCCTGGACTCATTGGGTCAAGTCGCATGACCCACACGTGGTTGGGGAGTACCGACAGCATCACGTTCGGGAAGATGGCTACGAACCGACCGCTGACAGAGTCGGAGTCATCGAGGCCTTCGGATGCGGGCATCACAAGCCAGTCATCGCGGTCGTCCCCCGACACTGGCGTGGTGGTTTGGCCGCAGTACATGCCCGGGCCCTGGTAGCGGTAGTGGTCTTTGACTCGGCTGACCTTGGCCAGCTCGGGATGAACCCAGGTGAGGTGGTAGTACTCCTGGTAGTTCTCGGTAACGAGCTTCCAGTTGCTCTGAATTTCCAGCCGTTGATCGTGTTTGGAAACCCAGGAGTCCAGCTTGTAACCAGCCATTCGATCGGGCAAATCGCCCAGCCATTCCTGAAGCGGAGGAGTGTCCGGCGATAGACACGCAAACAGCAGCACGCCCCAGGTGTCCACTCGGACCGACACAAGGCCGTAGTTGGCTTTGTCGAAGTCGGCCTTGGGTACTTCCTCAAAAAACGGCGTTGCCTTCAGCGATCCATCCAGGCCATACCCCCACCGGTGGTACGGACACCGGATCGTTCCCGCTATGTCGCAGTCGGCTTCGGCCAGCTCGGTCCCGCGGTGCCGGCACGAGTTGAGAAATCCGTGCAACTGTCCGTCGGTGTCGCGGGTGATGATGATCGATTTCGAGCCCACGTCGCGGACCAGAAGTCTGCCGGGCTGGGCGACGTCGTTCGCGATCCCCACGCATACCCAGGCATGTTCGAAAACGTTGGCCTGCTCGGCGGTGAAAAAGTCGGTGTCCGTGTAGGCGCTGGGAGGGAGTCCAGTGGCGGTGGCGAGCGGCTTTCGTGTGCCGGCAAATAGTGATTCCCCTGCCCAGGAAACAGCTGTCACTGTCATCGTCCTCCCTCGATCCAACCGTCGTATCAGTGTGCCACACCACCGATTCGTCTGGCTTCTCGATCGAAGGTTCCCGTACCGTGGAAACGATTGTGCCTTAGCCTCCGACGTGCACGAGTTCGACGGCGTTTTCGACCAGCTTGGACTCTCCACCGGCCCGTCGGTACAGCCGGAATTCGGCATGGGCCTGATCGTCGGCCAGCCGAAGGTATCGAAGGCCCGGAGGCTGAAACGTGCGCACGCTGGCTGGCACGATTGCAACGCCCTGGCCCGACGCCACCAGGCTGAGCACCGTGGTGTATTCCGAGGCCTCAAGCACAGGGTTGTATCCCAGCCCGTGGGCGGCAAACAGTGACTGCAGCGCTCGATGCAGCGTGGGCGAAGCAGCGCGATCGAAGCCGATTTGCGGTTCGCCCTTCAGTCGTCCGAGGCGGGCTGACTTCTGATCGGCCAATCGATGTTCGCTCCCGACGGCAATGAGCAAGGGTTCGCGGCGAATCGTGGTGCTGGTGACCTGCGGATCGTTGAAGTCAGCTCGCCCGATTCCTAGATCGATTTCGCCGGTGAGGATTGCGACACGTTGTTCATCGGAGGTGAGCGTGCGGAGCTCGTACGTCACGTTGGGGTAGTGGTTCTGATAGTTGCGGATGAACCGCGGAAGTACGTCGTAGCTTGCACTGTCCACGAAACCGATCCGCAACACGCCGCTGCCACCGCTTCGGAACTGTTCGACCCGATTGAGAAGATCACCGCTTCGGGATAGTACGGCCACCGCCTCGGTGAGGAGCATCCGGCCCGCATCGGTGAGTTCAACCTTTCGGGTGTTGCGGTTGAACAACGAGAGGTCCAGGTCAGCCTCGAGTCGCCGAATCTGTTGACTCAGCGGTGGTTGCGCCATGTTGAGCCGCGATGCAGCCCGTCCAAAATGCAGTTCTTCAGCCACGACGGTGAAGTAGTGCAAGCGGCGAAGATCGAGCCGGTGTATATCCATGATCTACTTCACCACATTTCGGCCGTTATTCATATCGAATCGATCCTAATAAAGCGGCGAGTGATACTTCACCCATCATCCAGCGGTTGCCTACGCTCCAATGGCTAGGGGTTACTGCGGCCCCCTCGAAAGGAAACAACTGTGAAGACGAGCGCTCAGGTAGTCGTTATTGGCGGCGGTGTCGTTGGGGCATCAATTCTGTACCACCTCACCAAGGCGGGTTGGACCGATGTGGTGTTGTTGGAGCGCGCTGAACTCACTCACGGTTCTACCTGGCACTCCGCCGGTGGAATGCACACGTTGAACGGTGATCCCAATGTTGCCAAGCTCCAGCAGTACACGATCGAGCTCTACAAGGAGATCGAGGAGATCTCCGGCCAGGACTGTGGCATTCACATCACCGGCGGGGTGATGCTGGCCGACACGCCCGAACGAGTCGACTGGCTGAAAATGAGTCACGCTCGCGGCCGGTATCTGGGCATGGACACCGAACTGATTAGCGTCGCGGAGGCCAAGGAACTGCTTCCCATCTTTGAGGAGAAGCACTTCGTCGGAGCGATGTATGACGCTCATGAGGGTCACGTTGACCCCACCGGTGTCACCAACGCGTACGCCATTGCCGCCCGCAACGCTGGCGCCGAAATCTACAAGTGGTCATGGGCCCACAAAATCGAACGCGCCGCCGACGGTGGGTGGATGGTCCATGTAGGAAAGACCCAAAACGGTCAGCCCGACAAGATCGTTGAAGAACTGGGAGCGATCCACTGCGAGCATGTGGTGAACGCCGGGGGCTTGTGGGCCCGAGAGGTTGGCCGAATGGTCGGACTCGAACTGCCGGTGTTGGCGATGGAGCACATGTATCTGCTCACTGAAGACATCCCACAGGTGGCCGAATACAACGCCACGACCGGCAAGGAGATGATGCACGCCATCGACTTCGGCGGCGAGATCTACATGCGTCAGGAAGCGGGCGGACTTCTACTTGGAACGTATGAGAAGAAGGGGAAGCCTTGGGCCCCGAAGGACACCCCGTGGGACTTTGGTGCTCGCTTGCTTCCGCCCGACCTCGATCGCATTGCGGATTCGTTGGACGTCGGCTTCCAACACTTCCCGATTTTCGCTGAAGCTGGCATCAAGACGGTGGTGAATGGTCCGTTCACCTTCAGCCCCGACGGTAATCCACTGCTTGGACCAGTACGGGGCCTGCCCGGCTACTGGAGCGCATGTGCGGTGATGGCTGGGCTCAGTCAGGGCGGCGGTGTTGGTCTTGCGTTGGCAAACTGGATCACCGGGGGAGACCCGGGGTTCGACATTTGGGGCATGGATGTCGCGCGCTATGGCGACTACGCCACCATGGGATTCACCAATGAGAAGGTAAGAGAGAACTACGGTCGCCGGTTCCGGATCACCTTCCCTAACGAGGTGCTTCCCAAGGGCCGTCCGCTGTATACCTCTCCGATCTATGACCGTCTCAACGACGCGAATGCGGTGTGGGGCAGCAGCTTCGGTCTGGAGACCGCGCTGTGGTTCCAAGAAGCAGGCAAGGAAGCGGTTGAAGACATCACGTTCAAGCGGTCGAACGCTTGGGATCAGGTGAGGGGCGAAGTAGAGGCCGTGCGCAGCGGGGTGGGGTTGTATGAAGCAACCGGGTTCGCCAAGTATCGAGTCACGGGGTCCGGGGCCCGCCGATGGCTCGATGAGCTGCTCGCCAACCGAATGCCAAAGGCGGGCCGCATCGTTCTCACTCCGATGCTCAATGAAGCAGGAAAACTCATCGGCGACTTCACTGTCTCGTGTGTCGACGGCGGCGCCGGATCATCGGCCACCGGTGTCGAGCCCAGCGGCGGCGAGGAGTTCTTCATCTTCGGGTCCGGTGTGGCCGAGCGCTATCACCAGCGCTGGTTTGAGGGACGTTTGCCGTCGGATGGTTCGGTACGTTTTGAGACGTTGGGGATGCGGTGGTGTGGTCTGTCGATCGCCGGCCCGAAGAGCCGCGATGTCCTGGCTGCACTCACCGACGACGACGTGAGCGCTGATGCGTTCGGGTTCATGCAAACCCGCAAGATGGACCTAGGAATGATCCCGTGCCTGGTTGGCAAGATCACGTTCACTGGCGACCTTGGATATGAGATTTGGATGCCAGCGGAGTATCAGCGCACGGTGTTCGACCTGATCATGGAAGCCGGCGAGCCTCATGGCATTCGACTGTTCGGCGGTCATGCACTGAACTCGCTTCGGCTCGACAAGA
>CALHFG010000072.1 GCA_938029215.1 uncultured Acidimicrobiales bacterium
GCCGCCGCGATCGAGGAGACCGAGCGGCGACGGAGGGTAGCTGCCGACCTGGCAGCGCTGGGCGTTCGGGTCATCGATGAACCTCCCGAAACGTTTTCCCAGGTCCTGGGCGACATGTATCTCGATGTGAAGAGCACCGGACGGCTCTAGGTCGCGAGACCTAGCCATACATCTGACGTTGTGCCTGACAGCGAGAAATCATTGAAGTAGTCGCTGGTTCGAGTCGAAGATGGTCGAATGGCGACAACTGGCCCGGTCAGACAGACCGTGGACCCTGAATCGAGGAAGTGGAAGGCCCGGCCCGCGGTCGCGTTTTGTCTCCGAGTAGCGATCACGGTGTTGCCGTTCCTCGCAGCGCTGCTCTTTTCATTCTGGGCTCGTCGGACGTACCCTCCCGAGCAAGTTGGGGTGTCCCGACTGACCTGGATCGTGGTGGTCTGGATCGTGTCAATGCTGCTGTTGGTCAGCGCCGATCGAGTACTCCGACGCTTTCTACCTCTCGCCGCACTGTTTAAGCTGACCCTTGTCTTCCCAGACCAGGCTCCTCAACGATTTTCGGTTGCCCTCCGAACCGGAACCACCAGACAGTTGCAGCGTCGAATCGAGGAGGTCGGATCCGGCTTGGAGCCGCTGGAGCTAGAGGGCGCGAGCCAGCTCTTGGAGCTGGTTGCTGCGTTGGGTGTTCATGACCGTCTTACCCGCGGCCACTGCGAGCGCGTCCGGGCGTACACCGACCTGATTGCGGAAGAGATGGGGCTCAGCGACGACGAGCGTTCGAAGCTTCATTGGGCCGCCATGTTGCACGACGTTGGAAAGCTCGCCGTCCCGTTCGAAATCCTGAACTCTCCGGATCGACCCACCGAAGCGCAGTGGAAGACTCTCCAGACTCACACCACCGAGGGTGCCAAGATGGCGGAACCGCTGCGTCCCTGGTTGGGGCCCTGGCTTGATGCCATTCGCTCTCACCACGAGCGTTGGGATGGAATGGGATACCCGGACAAGCTCGCAAGGTCGGAGATCCCGCTGGGAGCGAGGATCGTGGCGGTGGCCGACGCGTTCGACGTCATGACGTCTACTCGTAGCTACAAGCAACCCATCCCCGTCACCGAGGCCAGGGCGGAGATCGCCGAGTGCGCAGGCAGCCAGTTTGACCCCGAGGTCGCCCGGGCGTTTCTCGCCGTCGGCGTTGGTCAGCTGCGCCTTGTCATGGGCCCATTGAGCTGGCTCACCAGCCTCCCCGGTGCCGGCGGTAGCGCTACGACGACGGCGGTCTCGAACGTCGCGATCGCAGTGGCTGCGGTCGCCGGTGTGGTCGGCACGGCATTGCCCGTGCTGTCGACTCCACCGCCCGAACTTGCGCTCGTCGCCCCCGAGCAGCCAACGACAGTGCCCGTGACTGACATGACCGTCACCTCGTTGCCGACACCACCTGATCGTCCCAACGTGTCACCGTCGACCACAGTGGTTTCTACGGCGGTCACTGCTGAGGATCTCACGACGACCACGACCGTGGCGACCACGTCCACCACGGCACCAACAACGACCACGGTCCCGCCAGCTACCGCGCCGTCTACAAAGGCGCCCCTCACAACGGCGGCCTCCACCACGACAACTGTCGCACCTACGACTGCCGTCCCGACGACTGCTGTCCCGACGACTGCCGTCCCGACGACTGCCGCCCCAACACCGGTGATAACGGTTGACCAAACCTCTCAGCGTTGGGTGGTGAACGCCCCGGATCAACGGTTCGAATTTGCTTCAACCGTGGCCGGAACGTGGGAAGTCACCGAGCTTCCGTCGTGGATTCGCAAAGTCGAGACACCGACCTCACTGGAACTTATCGACATGTCGTTGGCCGAGCACCGGCGCGCGACGGCCAGCATGACGGTTCGGTTGGTCTCGACGGCAGGCATGGCCTCCAACGAACTGACCGTAGATGTTTCGGTGAGACGCCAGGGCCTATCCGAACGAGCCTTCGATATTCAGATCCGGGAAATCACCGACTGGGAACTGGATGGCGGAACGCCCGAGTTCGTCGAGCTCAAGAACTTCAGTTCACAAGCGATCAGCCTCGACGGCTTGATCCTCAGCGACGATCCACCCGGTGGAGCGCGGGATAGCAAGCCCTTTAGCATTTCCTTGGATGGCATCACCCTCGGTCCGGGTAAATCGACCGTGCTTTGGATCAATAATCGCCGCAAGCCGGGAGTGAGCGGAGGCTATGTGTTTTCACCCCCGAACCTTGCGGCTCACACAAACTTTCTCCAGTCCGTGGGCGACGAGATGTGGCTGTTCGACACCGACGGACTCATTGTCGACTATGTGGGGTGGCTCGATCCGGATGCGGTGGCCTGGGCTCAATTCGTCGGTTCCCCTGCTTCCTACTTGGGATTCTGCCCGAACCCCGAGTGCTACCGGTTTGTAGAGAGCATCGATGATCTCACGCCGGGCTGGAGCTGGAAGCGCGATCCAAACGACCCCATGATCTGGACTGAGGGTCCGAGCGACCCAACGATCGACTAGACGACGTTGGCCGAGGCCCGCTCCTCGGTTTCGGAGATGAGGCCGGTGAAACCGGCAAGTTCGGCGCGGCGTCCGAACACCACGATGTACACCACAAAGGCCGCCCACACGCTGGCACCCACCGCAATTCGGGGCCAGAGAGGAAGTCCCGGCGTCACGAAACCCTCGATAAGTCCCGCGACGACGAAGGCGAGAATGAGACCGATGATTACCGCGATCGAACGCTTGCCCTCTTCTCCAAAGGCCCTCGACCTCGTTCGGTCGCCTGGACGCACAAGCGCCCATCCCATCGAAAGGCCCGCCGCCCCGGCGATGATGACCGCCGAAAGTTCCAGGAGACCGTGCGGCGTGATCAACCCAAAAAAGGTGCCCTGTGCTCCTGCGGCGATGAATACGCCATGACTCGCTCCCACATTGAAGCCGTTGAAGGCCAGAATGTAGAGCGTCCCGACGCCGAACGTCACGCCCAATGCATACGCCAGGAACGACACCTGAATGTTGTTGACCAGCACTCGGACCGCGAACTCCTCGGCTGCCGCAGACGAGTAGTAGTTCTCAAAGTCGCGTTCGACCAATGCATTTCGAGTCTCCTCATCGATTGCGAGATTGAGCGCCTCGTCGCTCGTGCCCAACCAAACAGCAACAATGATCCAAGGAACGAACAGGGCCAGTGCCGATACGCCAACCGCCCGGCGAAGATGCCACACCGCGGCCGGAAACGAAATGGAGAAGAACCGTCGCATCGCACTTCGACTAGACGAAGTCCTGCGATAGAGGACCGCATTTGATCGAGCGACGAGACCGTTGAGCTCTGCATCGAGACCGGGATCTGCGTAGTAGTTACGAGCGAAACTCAGCTGAGCGGAAACGCGGTGGTGTAGTGCGACGAATTCGTCCTGCTCGTCGCGCGAAACCGACTTTGGCGACTTTGATACCGCAGCCGTGAGAGTTCTCAGTCGGTCCCATTCACCCCGATGAAGGGTGAGATACCTGTCGAGGTCCATTGGTTGCCTTCGGGGGAGACGAACGAGCTACCGAGACCGGCACGGCTCGTCTATTACGCTAGCTGAGTGCGTGGTCCCACTGTTGCCAACCCTACGGTGCAACGTTCCAGTGCAACCACCGCCGTGGTCACGCCCCAGGCAGTATTGCTGGAGTTTCGAACCGCCGGAATCGGGTCCCGGGTGTTGGCGAAGCTCGTGGACATGGCCATTCAGTTGGGCCTGCTGCTCGTTCTGTCCATTTCGGTCTCCCTCGTGGGGGGTGGCAGCACCGCATTCATCGTAGGTGCGGTGGGAATTTTTCTGATCCTGTTCGCCTATCCGGCAACCGAAGCCTTGATGAATGGGCAGACAATCGGCAAGCGGGTCCTGTCGATCCGAGTGATCACTGCCGACGGTGGCCCCATTCGGCTTCGACATGCGGCGGTTCGAAGTCTGATCGGGTTCTTGGAGATCTTCGCACTGCCCCCCGGAGGGCCGCTCGCTCTTACAACCGCGCTTCTGACCCGCCGCAGTCAGCGGGTCGGTGACCTCGTGGCTGAGACGCTCGTTGTGAGAGACAAGGTAGAGGCGACGAACCCGGTGTTCTTCAACCCGCCCACGGGAGCGGAGCAGCTGTCGCTACATCTCGACACGACCGGGCTTACGCACCCTCAGTACGGTGTGCTCCGGCAGTTTGTTCTGCGCAGCTGGGAACTGGAGCCCTCAGCGCGCGACGAGCTGGCTCGAGACTTCTGTCAAAAGCTGCATCGGGTAGGAATCTCGATTCCGGACGGTGTCGACCCGTCGCTGTTCCTGGCGGCCGTGGTGTTTGCTCATCAGCGCCGGTTTGCGGCCGGGTACGCCACGGCACCGCCTCCCACGAGCGCCCCGCAAACACCGATGAGTGCAGCGCCGCCATCTGGCATGCCCATGAGACCGCAACCGGCGGTTCCCGGGCCTCCGGCTCCGCCTCGCCGTTAACGAAGCGCCGACCCGTCGGGTCGTCGGTAGCCTGTAGGGCATGGTCCATTACCTCGATCACGCTGCAAGTACGCCGGTTCACCCGGCGGCGATTGCCGCGCTGACCGAGACGCTCACCGAGTCCTACGGCAATCCGTCCGGGTCACATCGGCTTGCGCGAGAAGCCAATCTTCGGGTCGACGCCGCGCGAGCGACCTTGGCGAACGTCTTTGGATTGACTCCCGGCAGCATCGTGTTTACCAGTGGTGGAACCGAGGCGGATTCGCTGGCGATTCTTGGGTCCCTCCGCCGGTCTCGGGATGCAGGGCAAGAAGGCGTGGCAATCTGTTCGGCTATCGAGCACCACGCGGTCCTCGAGCCGGTAGAAGCTGCCGGCGGGCGCCATATTTCGGTTGACGGCAACGGTGTTCTGGACCTGCAACATCTACGGACCGTGCTGACCGAGCTGGCCGAGGCTGAGAAACCGGTGGCGGTGGTTTCGGTGATGGCTGCAAACAACGAGACCGGGGTCTTGCAACCGGTGGTCGAGGCGGCAGCAATCGTGCGCGAGCTCGCTCCTACTGCCCTGATACACACCGATGCTGTGCAGTTTCCGGCATGGCACGACACCGCCGATCTGGCTGCGGCGGTGGATCTGATGTCGGTGAGTGGTCACAAGTGGGGCGGGCCCAAAGGTGTTGGCTTCTTGGCCATTCGAGACGGTGTCACGTTGCCTCCCATTCAGTTGGGTGGCGGACAGGAACGAGGCCGACGCGGTGGAACGCAGAACGTTGCAGGAATAGTGGCGCTCGCGGCAGCCGCCGAGGCGATGGGTACGGAACGGCCCACCGTCGTACCTCTGGTTCGTCAACTTCGTGATGAGCTTGTTGACCGCATCCTCGAGGGGGTGCCTGACGCAACTCTCACCGGGGCGAGCGCTGACCGCCTCCCGAACCTTGCCCACTTCTGCCTGGAAGGTGTCGAGTCCGAGCCCCTCCTGTTTCTTTTGGAGAAAGAAGATGTCATGGCATCAGCCGCGTCGAGCTGTGCCAGTGGTGCTCAGCAGGCGAGCCATGTGCTCGCGGCGATGGGAATTTCCGGTGCAACCGGCGCAGTGAGGCTCAGTCTGGGTTACCGGTCAACGCGTGACGATGTTCAGGCCGGAGCCGCAGCGGTGATCGCAGCTTGTGAGAGGATCCGATCCCGTGGCTGATGTCTTAGTTGCAATGTCCGGTGGGGTCGATTCATCGGTGGCGGCAGCCCTTCTCGTCGATGCTGGCCACAACGTCACCGGGGTGACACTCAAACTCTGGGGCGGTGAGAGCGATAGCGGCTGCTGCTCGGTCAGTGATGTCGATGATGCGCGTTGGGTTGCCACCGCTCTGGGCATCGATCATCACGTTTTCAACCTGGGAAACGAATTTAATGAGCATGTGGTCGACCGCTATGTGTCCGACTACGCGGCTGGCCTGAATCCGAATCCCTGCATCGAGTGCAACCGGCACATCAAGTTTCAGAAGCTGCTCGATCGAGCCGACCTCCTGGGCTTTGACCAGATCGCCACCGGTCACCATGCGGCCCTTGTTGATCATGAAGGTGAGCTATTCCTCGCCCGAGGGGCCGACGCGGCGAAGGATCAGAGCTATGTCCTTCACATGCTCGGGCAGCACCAACTTCGCCGGTTGCAGTTGCCTGTGGGCCATATGACCAAGGACGACGTTCGCTCGATCGCCGAAGAGCGGGGTCTCGTCACAGCGGCGAAGCCCGATTCACAGGATGTTTGCTTCATTCATTCAAAAGGTGGGCGCGAGACCTTTCTTGGCGATCGGATTCCTCTAACGCCTGCCCGTGTCGTGAACGACGTCGGTACCGAGGTTGGTTCGGTCACGTCGGTTGAGCTCATAACCGTTGGCCAACGTCGCGGGCTTGACGTCGGTGGCAACACCGGCCGGCAGTATGTGACCGACATCGATCGGACCACCAACACGATCACGCTTGGCGACAGAGCGGGGACGCTCCGTCCTTCGGTGGATGTAGGCGGGCTCACGTGGGCCGCCGCATCGATCGACTCGGGTTCCACGGTTACGGCACAGTTCTCCGCCCACGGCACCCCGGCTACCGGCAGCTTCACCGGCACCGATCGAGAGGGCACGGTTGTCTGGGACGATCCACAGATAGCCATCGCTCCCGGACAGTCCATCGTGTTCTACCAAGGTGAACGAGTCTTGGGCGGCGGCATCGTCCGGTAGTTCTATGGCGAACATTTCAACCCAACTACTCGACAGCCACGAGGTCGATACTGCAGCTGAACTGCTGACAGCCGGAGAATTGGTTGCCATTCCTACCGAGACAGTTTACGGGCTCGCAGCAGATGCCGAGAACGCACCCGCGGTTGCCAAGATTTTCGTGGCCAAGGGTCGCCCTCCCTCACAACCGCTGATCGTGCATATCCGACCTGATTGGGTGGAGCGATACGCGTCCGACTGGACAAACGTCGGCCAGCGCTTAGCCGAGGCGTTTTGGCCCGGTCCGTTGACCATCGTGGTCCCCAAGACCGAGCGGGTGCCGCATGAAGTTACAGGCTGTTTGGATTCGGTCGGTCTGCGCGCCCCAAGTCATCCGGTTGCGATCGAACTGCTCGACCGGTTCGGCCGCGGGCTCGCTGCCCCATCGGCCAATCTGTATGGCCATGTCAGCCCGACCGTCGCTCAGCACGTTCTTGACGATCTCGACGGTCGCATCGCTGCGGTGGTTGAAGCAGGTGCGAGCAGAGTTGGGCTGGAGAGCACCATCGTGGCCATCGACGGCGACCACGTCAGCCTTTTGCGACGCGGTGCGATCACCGCAGCACAGCTTGGGTCTGCAACGGGTCAGACGGTCGTTGACAAGACCATGGGGCCCACCCGAGCTCCGGGAATGGTGTTGAGCCACTACGCCCCAGCTGCCCCGGTGGAAATCGTGGACGCCTCCGCGCTTGCCAACATCACGTTCGGCCCAGGCGATCTTGTGATAGCCGCTGTCCCTGTCGATCATGTCTATTCTGTGCATCTTCCCGACGACGTCTCTTTCGCGGCTGGGCTGTACGAGGCGTTGCGCAAGGGAGATGACCCCGCCGTGACGAGGGTCCTCGTCGTGCCGCCGGTGGCCGGAGACCTGGTTCCGGCGATCATGGATCGGTTGCGACGCGCCGCCCATCGCTAGGCAAAGAACGCGGAATCATGCCTGCTAGGCCCTGTTTAACCCAGCGTTGGAGCTCTACGATGGGGGAGTGACCTCGGATACGTCAGGCCCCCAACTCATCATCATGGCCGCTGGCCTTGGTAGTCGCTTCGGTGGCGTCAAGCAGCTCGCCCGAGTCGGTGCCGGTGGAGAGGCTTTTCTCGACTTCAGTATCAACGACGCGGTCGCAGCAGGATTCTCCTCGGTCGTCTTGATCGTTCGCACCGAAATCGAGACCGATGTTCGGGCCCACATGGCCGAACTCCATCCGGGAATGGAGATCACCTACGTTTGCCAGGACCATCTCGGTCCGGAGCGAGCTAAGCCGTGGGGAACCACCCATGCCGTCCTCAGCGCCGCTCGTGCAATCAATGCGCCGTTCTCGGTGATCAACGCCGACGACTACTACGGGGCAGAAACGTTCCGGCTAGCCGTTGAGGAGCTGGCTCTCAGCGAACCGGGACGAGCGGCCAACGTGGCCTTTGAAATGGGTAAAACGGTTCCGCCTCGCGGGGCTGTCACCCGTGCCGTCGTACAGATCGAGGGTGAGTACTTCAGTGGCCTTGTCGAGACCGAAGGCTGCGAGCGAATCGAGGATGGTTCGTTGGTGGCTGGACACGAGGCCGTCGGAGAAGACACACCGGTATCGATGAACTTTTGGTGCTTTCATCCGTCGGTACTCGACAACTTCCAGTCTCAGTGGGAACAGTTCCTCGACAAGCACGCCCATGAGCCCAAGGCCGAAGCTCAGCTGCCCACCATGGTGAACGAGCTCATCGCCTCTGGCGATCTGAAGGTGGCGGTCGTGCGTTCGCCCGAACAATGGATCGGAATCACAAACCCAGAAGACCTCGATCTCGCAATCGCGGCCCTGTCCAATCGGTGAGCGATAGGCCGATGAGCGTTGGTGATGCCAACGCAACCTTCTCGGCAACGCTGATAGATCAGTGGGTTCGTTGCGGCCTCCGGGCTGCTTTCGTGGCGCCCGGATCGAGGTCGACTCCCCTCGCTGTCGCGCTCGCGGCTCACCCGGAGATTCGCCTGGAGCTGTTTCATGATGAACGGTCGGCCAGTTTTGCTGCGCTGGGATGGGGCCTTGCCACCGGCCTGCCGGCGGTGCTCCTCTGCACGTCGGGAACCGCAGCAACCCACTTTCACGGCGCGGTCGCCGAAGCCGGAATATCCTGCGTCCCGCTGTTGGTGTGTACCGCAAACCGCCCGCCCGAACTCTGGGGTGTGGGCGCGCCACAAACCATCGACCAAACCGATCTGTACCGAGCCAGCGTGCGGAGCTTCCTGCAACCAGGGCCACCCGATGACTCGGAGCCAACCTCGTGGAGACCGCTCGCGAACCAGGCCTGGGCGTCGGCGGCTGGCCTCGAGAATCCCGGGCCGGTACACCTGGATTTCAGCTTTCGTGAGCCCTTGCTCGGGTCGGTATTCGACCTCCCCGAAGTACTGAGCCCGCCCGATGTGGGACATCCCCTGCGTCCCGACGCCGCCCAGATTTCCGATGTCGTAGACGGGCTCATCGATGGCGATGCGTATATGGCAGGAGCGATCGTCGCTGGACGAGGTGAGTCCAACCCGTCGGCAGTCGCGGCCTTGGCTGAGGCTCTTGGTTGGCCGATCATCGCCGATCATCGAAGTGGTTTGAGAAACGGCGCCGCTCTGCGATTTCATGATGCGGCCCTGCGGTCGCCGAATGACATCACGGATGCAACAAGACGAATTCTCCGTTTCGGCGAGCCGCTGTCGAGCAAGGCCCTCGGTCAGTGGATCGCTCGGACCGGTACGAACGACCCTCACGCGGTGGTGAGCTTCTGCCCCTGGAGCCGACGAATCGATCCCGAGCGGGTCGCACGGTCACACATCCCCGAGGCGAACGCTGCGGAGATGTTGCTCGCCGAAGTCCGCCGACGCGGTGTTGCCTCCAGCTCGGCCCGGGCGTTGTGGGGGAGCAGGGACGTTCATTTCGCTACACGTTTCGCGCAGTCCGAGCTCGACGAACCCGGCATCGCTGCAGCAGCGCTTGCCGCGGTGCCGACAGGGGGAGCACTGGTTGTGTCGTCCTCGATGCCGGTTCGCGACATCGAGTGGTTTGGACCGGATTCGGACGCGACCGTGTATAGCAATCGCGGTGCCAACGGTATCGACGGAGTAGTCGCGACGGCCATCGGTGTTGCGTGCTCTGGCGTTCCAACGGCGTGTCTCATCGGTGACGTGGCGCTCCTACACGACCAGGGCAGTTTGGTTGGGCTGTCCAAGCGAGCCATCGATCTGAAGATCGTGGTCATCGACAACGACGGCGGTGGAATCTTTAGTTTCCTCCCCCAGTACGAACAACTCGACGGTGAAACCTATGAGCTCCTTTTCGGAACCCCGCACGGCTCCGATCTTCGGACGCTCTGTGAGGCACACGGTCTATCTGCGAGCCGGGTGGAGATTCACCACACCGATCGAGAGCGCAGCTTTCGCCAGCGTCAGGCGTTCGTCCAACAAGATGATCGATCTTGAGTTGGTGCCTCAGGGGCGCAGCAACGCGCTGAGCATCGCCTGGAACTTGGATCGAGTTTCGCGTAGCTCCGCCGCGGGGTCTGAGTCGTTAACGACGCCGACGCCCGCCCACAAGCGAGCCTCGGTCCCTTCGAGCTGAGCGCTGCGGATTCCAACGGCAAATTCGCCATTGCCGGCCGAGTCCATCCAGCCAACGGGGCCTGCGTAGCGGGCGCGGTCCATTCGTTCCAACGCGACGATCAGTTCGAGGGCTCGGTCCTGCGGGTCCCCGCCGACGGCTGGGGTCGGGTGGAGCGCCCGCACAAGTTCAAGAGCTGAGGCCGCGGGAGAGGACAGACGCCCTTCTACTCGGGTGCCCAAGTGATGCACGTTTGCCAGGGTCACGATCGTGGGTTCGGGTTCGGCGTCAACGAAGGAACAAAACGGGAGCAGCGTGTTGAGGAGCCATTCGATCGTGACCCGATGTTCCCACCGATCTTTGTCGCTACTGAGCAATCGAGCGGAGCTGCGTTGGTCCTCTCCTGGATCCGAGGATCGGGGTGCGGTTCCTGCCAGCGGATGTGCTCGAACGATGTCGCCGATCCTGGAAACGAGAAGTTCAGGCGAAGCTCCGACGAATCCATCGATGCTGAAAAGGATCGCATTGCCAAAGCTTCGATTCAGGCGCTCGATGACTTGGGCCGGGTCGATAGGGCTGTCGGTGCGGAGTACAAGCTCGCGAGCCAGCACCGCTTTGTCTAGTTCCCCCGCAGCGATCCTGGATTTGGCAAACCCGACGACTTCATCGCGCCAGATCTCCGGCGCCAGACTTGAACTGAGGTTGAAGCTGGTCGGCTCCGGTCCCGCCGGAACGGCACGTTCTCCGGCCGCTGTCACCCGAGCCATCACCCGGTCGAGGTCAATCGTGACATCGTCTTCGGTGACCACCGTTACCCATCGACGTCCGTCGGGGGCACTGCCGAGCGTGATTTCGGGAACCACGAGCGTGCCAGGCTGTTCACGGTCGAAGGGCAACGCTCCGAACGCAACAGGCCCGGTTCCGTAACCGGTGGCTGTCGATGCCGCGTCGGTGTGGATGTCGGCTAGTTGTTCTGCTGCCTGGTGGACGAGGGCGATCGATGGAACCTGAATCTGAAGTGCCTTGCCGATTCCGGCGAAGTGCATTTGCTCCCGACTCCAGAGCAGACCAGTGCGAGCCCCGATGGCGATCAGGTCCGGGGCGGTGTCCAGCGAAAACGAGGTAGCGATCACACCCCTACCGTAACGCTGGACCCGGCTACCGGTAGGACTGGGCGTCCTACCGGTTGAGCCGAACCAACAAGTCGGCCGGCCTCATCGAGGCACGAGCCGAGAAATCCTAAACGGCGATGACATCCTCGTCGTCGCCCATCATGCTGCGATAGAGGCCGGCGCCGAGGACAGCTCCGATGATCGGTGCGACCCAGAAAAGCCAGAGCTGTTGCAGCGGGAGGCTCGCTCCGTCGCCAAAGATTGCGGCGACGACGGCCTGTGAGGTTGAACGGGCGGGGTTCACGCTCGTGTTGGTGACCGGAATGCTCACGAGGTGAATCAGAGTCAATGCAAGGCCGATTGCGAGACCGCCCATGCCGGCAGCGGCCTTTTTGGCCGTTGCGCCCAGAATCACCACGAGGAACACCGCGGTGAGGATGACCTCAGCCACAAATGCAGCAGCAAGGGTGTAACCCCCCGGTGATCCGTCGGCTCCGAAGCCATTGGTCGCGAAGCCACCGTTGGTGGCGTCGCCGATCGCAAATCCGTCTTGACCGGCAGCGATCGCATAGATCGTGAGGCCGGCGAGCAAAGCGCCTGCTACTTGGGCCACGATGTATGCAACGGCCTTGCTGGCCTCGAAGCGCCCGCCGGCCACGAGGCCGAGGGTGACGGCGGGGTTGAAGTGACCCCCAGAGATGTGGCCCACGGCGTATGCGCCGGTGACGACGGTGAGACCAAAGGCAAGGCTGACGCCCACAAAGCCCAGTCCGAGGCTTGTGCCGTTTCCGCCGGTGCCAAAGTCGGCGGCGAGGACTGCTGCCCCGCAACCGCCGAGAACTAGCCAAAAGGTCCCGAAGACCTCGGCGGTGAGTGCTTTCGTATTCATTTGTCGCTCCCTTAGTTGTTTGCCTCAGTCAAGCACGTACCGATGGTGAAATCACTAAAAGTGGCCACTATCTCTCTCAGAAGTGCAGGTGGGGGACATCGAAGTATCAATTTTTGGGCCAGACTAGGGCGGTGGACAAGACGATCGAATCAACGGTCCTGGCCGATACCGCACGGGTGCAACGTGTCCTTTGCGATCTCACGACGTACGAAAACTGGCTGGACTTAGTTGATCGCGTGGAGGTTGCAGAAGCGGCTGAAGGCGATACCGGGCCAGCGTATGAAGTCACGCTGATTGCCAAGATTGGCCCGTTCGCTCGTCGTAAACGCTTGCGAATGGTCCGCACGGACTCCGGCGACGACGGGGCAACGTTCGAACGCCGCGAGATCGATGGACGCGACCATTCTTCGTGGATCCTTGGTGCCCACGCATACGAAGGTGACCCCACCCGTGTGACCATGCGGCTCGCCTACGGAGGCGGGTTGTGGAGCGATGCGTTGGAAGGTGTCCTTGAGAATCAGGTAGCGGGCGCCGTTGATGCGCTTGCCATCTACGCCGAACGAGCCCCGTCGAGCTGAGGCGGTCGAGTGACGGCGGTAACCGCGCTGGCGATGCCAGCCAGCGAACGATTCGTGGCAATGCTCGAGTCCGAATGGGCTGCTGGCGCTGCCGTGGCCCCGATCGATGACCGGCTCACGAAGTCCGAACTTGCGCATGTGCTGAAGGTATTGGCCCCTACCTCGATCATTGGATCCGACGGTCAACGAACAGCGCTCGCCGACGGTCGACCGGCCGAAGACGGCGACGCCCTCGTCGTAGCGACGAGCGGATCGAGCGGGTTTCCGAAAGGTGTCGTCCTGACGCATGAGGCGGTGAAGGCGTCCGCGGAACTTACAAGTCGGCGGCTCGGTGTGAATCCTGGGACTGATCGGTGGATGTGCTGCCTTCCCATCTCGCATATCGGCGGCTTGTCCGTCGTAACCCGTGCGCTGCATACGGGAACGCCACTGTCGATGCTTGAACGCTTCGACGCCGATCGGGTACGCGACGCTGCGGCAAACGACGGTGTAACCCATATCTCCCTGGTTACTCGGGCACTGCAACAGGTGGACCCCTCGATCTTCACCACGGTGTTGTTGGGTGGAGCGGCTCCGCCCAAGGATCGTCCTTCCAACGTGATCGCCACCTACGGGAGCACTGAGACCGGGTCCGGTGTGGTGTATGAACGGGCCGCCCTGGACGGCGTAGAGATGCGAATCGATGAGGATGGCCAGCTCTGGGTTCGATCGCCGACGCTTCTGCGCTGTTATCGGGATGGCCGAGACCCGAAGGACTCCAACGGGTGGTACCCGACCGGCGATGTGGGTGCAATCGACAGCGGCGTCCTCAGTGTTTCTGGACGCATCGGCGACGTGATCGTAACGGGCGGCGAAAAGGTGTGGCCGGCAAGGGTCGAACCTCTTATCCGAGCGATGCCGTCGGTTGCCGAGGTTGTTGTTGTCGGTCGTGATCACCATGAATGGGGTCACGAGGTGACCGCGGTTGTCCAGCCTACGAAGCTCGGTCAACCCCCAACCCTCGAAAGTGTCAAGGACGCCGTGCGGGCAGAGCTCCCCGCGTGGTGGGCGCCTCGACGTCTCGAGCTGGTAGAGGCCTTCCACCGCACGTCGCTAGGAAAGATCGAGCGTCACAGGGTGTAGGGCAATACCACGGACGAACTAGGGTCTGATCGCCGGGTACGTACTTGGCGATGAGCCTAAGTGAGTAAATGAATGAACGCAGTTTCGGAAATCTTTGACCCTTCATCGTGGACCGAGGTCCCCGGGTTCGACTTTCAGGACATCACGTACCATCGAGCCAACGATGTTGGTGCAGTTCGGATTGCGTTCAATCGACCTGAAGTGCGGAACGCCTTCAGGCCGATGACGGTCGATGAGCTGTATCGGGCTCTCGACCATGCGCGCATGAGCAGCGACGTAGGGTGTGTGCTCCTCACGGGCAACGGCCCAAGCCCGAAAGACGGTGGCTGGGCGTTCTGCTCCGGTGGTGACCAGCGGATCCGTGGCAAGGATGGGTACAAATACACCACCGACGGAGCAGAGACCGCCGACCAGATCGACCCGGCTCGGGCAGGCCGCCTTCACATTCTCGAGTGTCAGCGGCTGATTCGGATGATGCCTAAGGTGGTCATCGCTGTCGTCCCAGGGTGGGCAGCCGGCGGCGGGCATTCGCTTCACGTCGTTGCTGATTTGACCCTTGCGAGCGAAGAACACGCTCGGTTCAAACAAACCGACACCGACGTTGCAAGCTTCGACGGAGGGTTTGGAAGCGCCTACCTCGCCCGGCAGGTGGGTCAGAAGTTCGCTCGCGAGATCTTCTTCCTCGGCCGTACCTACACCGCGGCCCAAGCCCACGCACAGGGGGCGGTGAATCTCGTGGTGCCTCACGCCGATCTCGAAGCCACTGCACTGCAGTGGGCGGCGGAGATCTGTGGGAAATCTCCGACCGCGCAACGGATGGCAAAGTTCGCGTTCAACTTGATCGACGATGGGCTCGTTGGGCAACAGGTCTTTGCAGGAGAGGCCACCCGGCTGGCGTACGGAACCGATGAAGCGCAGGAGGGGCGAGATGCCTTCCTAGAAAAGCGTGATCCGGACTGGAGCGGCTACCCGTACAGCTTTTAGGACGGGAACCAGTCGGTAATCGCCGCAGCCGTTTCGTGGGGGTGCTGTAGCTGGCACGCATGGCTCGAGCCCTCGATGATTCGAAGCTCGCTCCGTTCACCGATTCCCGCCACGAGCTTCGTGCCGATTTCGGCGAACTTGCGGTCGTGTTCTCCTGCGATAACCAGCGTGGGCACCGTCACCTCGCTCAGTCGATGCCACAGTGATTCCATATTGCCGGTGCCGCGGAAACGCAGTGTTTGAGAAACTCCCGAGCCCCAGTGCCGTAGGCGTTCATCGCGGAACTGTTGCTCCTCTTCGAGTGCGGCAAAGAGCGACAGGTTGAGCCAGAAGTCCAGGAACTGTTCGGGGCCGAGCTGATCGACCCGGTCGGCCAGCTTGTAGTCGGCGTCGATTCGAATCTGCCGAAGCGTGGCGTCATCGATGCCCGCAGTCGCGCCGATCAGCACCAGGCCGTTAGCCAGGTGCGGGTGTTCGATCTGTAACCGCAGTGCCATTCGTCCGCCCATGGAATATCCGACGATGAGATCGATTGGAGCGTCGATGCTTTGCAGCGCCTCGTGAACAAGCTCGGTACCAGTCTCGAAGGAAACCTCGTCGGCGCTGCTGTCTCCATGACCCGGAAGGTCGATCCCGATGACTGAGAAGTGCTCGCCGAGGTCGGCGGCAAAGGGTCCCCAACAGTGAATGTTCTGAGTAAAGCCGTGCAACAGCACTGCCACGGGTGTGTGCGTTCCCACCGGTGGACCGCCGAGATGCCCGATGCGTAGCCGATTGTCGGAGGTCATGGAGATCCTTCCGTTCGGGTAAGGGTTCGCGTTGCCTGCTGCACCGTGAATTCTTCGATGAGGCCGGGGTCAGGAGGTGGGGCCACTCCGGGCCCGGTGGGAACAACGACGTGATGCTCGACCATTTCTAGGTCGTCCCAGGGATCGCCGGACAGCCAGCGTCGAGCAGGTCCCACGTCGCCGACGATGGTGCAGGCGGGGTGGGCGGCCAGGACAGCGAGCGCAGCGCGGCCAAGACCGGACTCCTGCATGCCTCCGGCGCATACCGGCACCCGGTTTTCTTCACACCAGCCCAGAACTTCAAGGGTGGGGTACAGGCCGCCGAGTCGGCTGGACTTGACCACGATTCCGCTGCACGCGCCGGCGTCCACGAGCGACTCGACCGCAGCTCGGTCGGTGGCGGCTTCATCTGCCAGAACCATTGCCCCACGCTTCACGAGATCAGCTGCCAGGTGGAGCTTGGCTGGGTGGAATGGTTGCTCTACCAGAGTGGCGCCCGCATCCAGCACCGCGTCGATTTCGCTGGCATTCGAACGGTCGAAGCTTCCGTTGCCGTCGGTATGGATCTCCAGGTCCGGAAGGTCACGTGCCACCGCTCGCACGAGGGTCGCAGGCGGGAACCCGAGTCGGTCGCTGGGAGCGATTTTCAACTTCACCCGCCGAAATCCCGCCTCATAGGCTTCTGCGGCCGACCGTTCGGTGTCTTCGAGCGGGCCAAGTCCAATTGCGGCACCGGCGGGGGCGACGCCGTGATCCACTCCGAGAAAGGTGGCCAAAGAGACCGAGGCAGCCTTGAGGCGCATGTCGTATTCGGCCATTTCGAGGCTCGCCATCGCCATCGGGGCTTCATCTACAAGCGTCCGCCAGTGGCCCTCATCGTCTAGGCGGGGATCGGCCGACAGCAGGTCAAACGCCGTTTTGGCTGATTCGCTGGAGTATCCGATCGCATTGAGGGCCGAACACTCGCCCCAGCCCTGTCCAGCTGAATCGTCGGTCAGCTTGACCACGGTGAGCTTGCGAAAGAGTCCGCCGCCGGTATCGGTGCCGACACCATGAGCGGCGGCCAAGACCGTCCGAATTGGCAGCTCCAGAAGTCGAATCTCGAGCGTGACTGAGCGCACGCTGGGACAGTATCGCTGGATAGGCGCGATTGCTGGTCAAGGCGGGTCCGAAACCTGCCGATTCCACTTAGGACATGGCGGCAAATCACGCGACAACCAGGACCTGGCAAGGGCGCCCATTTTTGGGTCGTCTTCTTCAGGTTGTCCTGGCGCTCGTGCCGTTTCTCCTGGCAGTGATCGTCACGCTTGCGATTTCTTCGGGCCTGGCAGCGCCAACAACTCGGGCCGGTCAGGTATCGCAGATCCTCTTCCTGGTCGCGATTTCCGCGATCGTGATGCTCGCCACCGACCGGGTGGCCAAGCTGGCTGCTCCGGTGGCCCTTTTGCTTCGGATTTCGATGGTTTTCCCCGATCGGGCGCCCAGTCGAGTTCGCGTTGCGATGCGATGTTCTTCGGAGGAAGAACTTCGTAAGACTCTGTTGGAGGTGAACGACGGCGGTCTCGGCGATACGGCCAATGAGGCGGCCGAAACCTTGATGGTTCTTGTGGCTGCATTGAGTCGGCACGATCGAATGACCCGTGGACACAGTGAACGCACCCGAGCCTACGCCGACGTCATCGCCGGCGAGATGGGACTCTCTACCGAAGACCGCTCGAAGCTCCGTTGGGCTGCACTGCTCCACGATGTCGGCAAGATGCGGATACCGGAGCAGATCCTGAACAAACCGGCTCGGCTCACCGATGTTGAGTACGAAATCGTCAAGCAACACCCGGCTATCGGGGCCGAGTTGGCGGAGCCCCTTCGAGACTTCTTGGGGCCCTGGGCCGACACCATCATCCAGCATCACGAGCGTTGGGATGGCGGCGGCTACCCGTCAGGAATCGCTGGAGACCAGATCTGCCTGGGTGCTCGGATCGTTGCGGTCGCGGACACTTTTGATGTGATCACATCGGTGCGTTCGTACAAGACACCTCAGACGGCGTCGGCGGCTAGAGAAGAAATCGCCCGCAACGCAGGAACCCAGTTTGATCCTGAAGTTGTCAAGATGTTCTTGGGAATCAGCATCGGCCGCTTTGGGTGGTCGGTAGCTCCGCTGTCGATGTTGACCCAGGTTCCTCAGCTGGTGGCATTCATGTCGCCGGTCGCCGGTGGCGTAACTACCATCGCCAACTCAATCCCGGCCGTACTACTTGGAATCGGCACCGTGGGGTCCTTGGCTGTGGCAACCGATGTATTCGAGTTCGACCAGCCGGACAACGAACTGGCCTTTGAGACACCTATCGATGAGGTTGATCCAACCGGAACCACCTTTGCCGTTCCCGGTAGCTCGATCGTTGTCACGGTGCCGTCAACGAAATCGGTCCCGCGAATCGAAACCTCTTCGACGACTTCGAACCAGGGCTCCAGTTCCACGGTGGATGGCTCGCCAAGCTCGGCCCCCACGACTGCGGTCACGGTCCCAACGATTCCTTCCACCACGACTACGACGGTCGCGACGACCACCACCACGCTCCCCGTCGTTCCGCAAGCGCCCGATGGTCAGCTGCCTGAGGTGTTTGGCGAGTGCATCGGCCGTCGTGGTATTACGGCTGTCGAGGCTCGCGCCGCTGGTCAGCTGGACTTTGCCGACTGCGTGCTGGGCAGCGACGGTCCGCTCGATCTCTCGAACTACAACCTGACCGGTCTCAGCGTCACCGGTGGTAACTGGACCGACACTAACTTCACAAACGCCCGACTCGATGGTGCGACGTTCCAGAAGGTCGCCATGTGGAAGTCCAACTTCTCCGGCGTCCGCGCCTCGGGTTTGCAGATGTTTGACTTCGGCATCGCCGGGTCCGACTTCACCGGCGCGACGATTACCAACTCGGTGTTTGAACGGGGCGATCTCGGCACAACGTCGTTCAACGGTGCAACGATCACCGAGGTCCGAATCTCCGAGACCAGCCTGAGCAGTGCGACCTTCGCCGGTGCCACCCTTTTGGAGTCCGACCTTGGTGGAGTCGAGGCCTATCGGACCTCATTTGCCGATGCTTCTTTGTCCTCGGTGAGTTTGAACGGTGCCAATCTGACCGAGTCGAGCTTTGTAGACGCGAAGATCACCGACGTAGAGATCCGGGGAGCCCAGCTCTGGACCGCTTCGTTTGACGGCGCGGACCTTGTGGATGTTGCGTTGGACGGATCGGTCGGTGCTCCGACGCTCGGAACCACCGGCCTGTGGGCCAACGTGTCCTGCAATGATGGGTCGCGGCCGACTGAGCGAAGCTGCCCGTGGTTCTAGGACGCGCCAGCCTCTAGGCACTCATCGGGCCCTTCGGTGATACGATTACGGCCGGTCCAAATTGGACTTTCCATCCAGCGAAGTTCGGTGAGATCCCGGCGCTGTCCCGCAACTGTGATGCCGTGGTTCGTCCTTTCGGATGTTTCGCGGTGAGCCAGGTCGACTGGGTGGTGAACTAGCCGTTCCGTTGAACGTTCCCGAGGTAGGAAACCAGATGAATAGTCAAGCTCGCCGAGTAGGCGCCCTGTTGCTCGGAGCCGCCCTTGCGGTCGCGGCCTGCGGCGGTTCCGCCGAAGACGCCGTACCGGCCGACTCTGAGACCACGACCACCACAACCCCTGCGGCCGAGGAAACCACAACCTCGACCACCGAGGCCGTCGAAGAAGAAGTCGGGGGCTACCCCGTCGAGCTGTCGGCAAGCAATGGTGACGTGACCATCGCGGCCAAGCCCGAGCGCATCGTCAGTCTTTCAGCATCATCGACCGAAATGCTGTTCGCCATTGGCGCCGGCGCCCAGGTTGTTGCGGTTGATAGCTTCTCGAACTATCCGGCCGAAGCGCCCATTACCGATCTCAGCGCTTTCGATCCCAACTTCGAAGCAATCTCGGCGTTCGAGCCAGATCTGGTTGTCACCAGCTTCGACTCTGAAAATGCCCTCAAGACAGCTTTCGATGCGTTGGGCGTCCCCGTTGTCGTCATGCCTTCAGCCCTCACGATTGACGATACGTACTCTCAGATCGCTGACCTTGGCGTGATCACCGACAACGTCGACGGAGCAGCAACTGTCAATGCGGACATCCGTTCCCGCGTGGACGCGGCGATCACCTCCGCTACGACGTCCGGCGACTCGATCAAGGTGTACCACGAACTCGACGACACGTTCTTCAGCGTAAGTTCTTCATCGTTCATCGGGGATCTATATGCGAAGATGGGATTTGAGAATGTTGCAGACCCTGCTGACCCCGATGGTTTTGGCTACCCCCAGGTCACGCCGGAGTTCCTGGTCGAAGCAAACCCGGAACTGATCGTGATTACCGATCAGGTTGGCTACACCACCGATGATGTGGCCGCCCGGCCCGGTTGGGATGTCATCGCAGCGGTTGAAAACTCCAACATTGTGAGCCTCGACGCCGATGTGGCCTCTCGCTGGGGTCCTCGTGTGGCCGAGCTTGCCGAACTGATAGCTGGCCTCGCTACATCGGTCACCACTGGCTGATCCAAATCACTAATGGCTGCCGAAACAGCGTTGACCGTCGCTCCGGCGGCGTTGTCGCGCTCGTTTCGGCTGCCGGCCAAGACGTTGCTGGCGACGATCGGGGCGTTCGTGGGCTCAGCGGTGCTCAGCTTGTCCGTTGGGGCGGCGGGGCTCCCGGTCTCGGGAGTCATCCTTGAACTGCTCGATCAGATTCCGCTGCTGGGGATCGACAGCGGGTTGACCGATCGGCAGTCGACCATTTTGCTGCAGATTCGACTCCCACGTGTGGTGCTTGGCGGCCTCGTCGGCGCGGCCCTCGCTATGTCCGGCGCCGGCTATCAGGGCGTCTTCAGAAACCCGCTCGCCGACCCGTTTAATCTCGGGATCGCGGCCGGTGCCGGGTTAGGAGCAACGATCGCGCTGGCGTTCGATCTCGACTGGGCTGTTGGCCCCCTAGGCAGCGTTCAACTACTGGCGTTCGGAGGGGCGTTGCTCGCAGTGGTTGGAGCCATGCTGATCGGGCGAGTCGCCCCCAATCAGACAGCAACACTGCTGCTCGCGGGCATCGCCATCGCGTCGTTCTTCACCGCAATTCAGACACTGCTACTAACCCGAGACGTAGAGAGTCAACGTTCGATCCTGGCCTGGTTGTTTGGATCCCTGATTGCCTCGAGCTGGGACCGCGTCACGATCGTGGCGTTCTACATGGTCGTGTGCGGGAGCATTCTGTTCATGATGCGTCGTCATCTCGACGTTCTGCGTGTCGGTGAGGCCGAGGCTGCAACCCTGGGCCTCGACCCAGCTCGGGTTCGGCTCATCGTGCTTTTTGCCGCATCGCTCCTCACCGCAGCTGCCGTGTCGGTCACTGGGCTCATCGCGTTCGTCGGGCTGGTGGTTCCCCACGCCATTCGCATGCTGGCGGGTTCGAGCTATCGCGTGGTCGTTCCGCTATCGGCCTTCGGCGGGGCAGCGTTCATGATTCTCGCCGATGTAATCGCCCGGACAGTTATTGCCCCAGCGGAGATTGGCATCGGTGTGGTGACAGCCTTTATCGGGGCCCCGTTCTTTGCGTTCTTGCTCATTCGGACCAGGGCCGGTGCCTTATGAGTGCGGCGATCGTTATTCGAAACCTCACGGTTACTTACGACAACACCCCGGTTGTCAACGACGTGTCGTTAGACATCCAGCCGGGTCGTTGGACCGCGCTCTTGGGGCGAAACGGGGCCGGCAAGTCCAGTCTGATAGCGGCCGTGGTCGGAATTGGGAGGGGAGCCGACGCAGTCAGTTTTCCCGAACACCGTGGCCCTCGATATCGCTTTTGTGCTTATGTGCCCCAATCGCCCGTTCTTCCCCCCGGGATGACGGTCGCCGAGTATGTCCTGCTGGGACGGACCGCTCATATGGGTTGGTTGTCGAGTGAGCGTTCGGCAGATCGTCAGAAGGCAGCGTCGGCGATTCGGCAGCTTGACATGGACCGTTTCGCTGACCGATTTCTGGACGAGCTGTCGGGAGGGGAGTCCCAGAGAGTTGTGCTGGCGCGGGCACTTTGCCAGGACGCTCGAATTCTGGTTCTCGACGAGCCAACGAGTTCATTGGATGTTGGTCATCAGCTTGAGGTTCTTGACCTTGTTGCCGAGCTCGCCCGGGACCAAGGTCTCACGATCCTCTCTGCCATCCATGATCTCACCGCCGCGGCTCGCTACGCCGATGATGCCGTTGTTCTCGACACCGGTCGCGTGGCCGCTATTGGACCGGTCGATTCAGTGCTTACCCCGGAAACGCTGAGTCGAAGCTTTGGGACCCCGATGCACCGGATGTTGGGTCCGGACGGTTCACCGATCATTATTCCTTTACACACCGCTCCGGCTGGGGCCTCAACAACGACAGGTCAAGAGTCATGACAGACGAAGAAGTCCCCACAGGAGCTCCGAACAAAGCGAAGCACCGTGTCGCTCCGAGCATTGTGCTCGTCAACACTGGAGATGGCAAAGGAAAGTCCAGCGCTGCGTTCGGTGTCGTTTTGCGGGGTTTGGCGATGGAGTGGCCAGTGGCCGTTGTGCAGTTTCTGAAGAGCGGCGACTGGCATACCGGCGAAGAAAAGATCTGCCGCAGCCTGGGCGTCGACTGGTTTGCCGCCGGAGACGGGTTCACGTGGGAGTCCGATGACCTGGAGGAGACTCAGTCGAAGGCGGTTGCCGCGTGGGCTTTTGCCAAGGAGCTCATCGCCAGTGGCCAGCATCGCCTGGTCGTGATGGATGAAATCAGCTATGCAATGACGTGGGGTTGGATCGAAGCTGACGACGTTGCGAGTGCGATTACGGGTCGACCGGAGAAGATGAATATGGTGCTCACCGGTCGTGACATGGCCCAGCAGGTGATCGACGTCGCCGACACCGTGACCGAGATGAAGGTCATCAAGCACGCGTTTGAGAACGGGATCCTTGCCAAGAAGGGCATCGACTACTAATGCCAAGTGTGTTGTTGATCGGCGGCGCACGCAGTGGAAAGTCCTACGCGGCTCAGAGGCTGATTCAAAAGGCTGGTCGGTTGCATGGCCTGCAAGCAACCACTGTGGTGACGGCTGAAGCGTTGGACGCCGAGATGGCAGAGCGGATCATGATGCATCGGGAGGAGCGGCCCGCCTCGATGAATGTGATCGAAGCACCTATGCATCTCGCCGACGCGATCGCGTCGACCGGACCGACCGATGCGTTGATGGTCGACTGCGTCACCATGTGGCTAAGCAATCGAATGCTCTCTGGAGACTCGATCGAGTCCATTGAGAAGTCGGCGCGGGCGGTAGCGATCGGCCTCTCCGCTCGACCTGGCCCGACCGTGGTGGTGTCCAACGAGGTTGGGCTGGGCGTTGTCCCCGAACATGCCGTGGGTCGAAAGTTTCGAGACTTGCAGGGCAGGGTCAACCGAATGCTGACCGACGAACTTGATCGAGCCTTTTTCGTGGTCGCAGGCCGGTTGTTGCCCCTATCCAAAGACGGCTGGACCGACGCTGAGGACCTGCTCGCATGACAGTCGAAGGCTTTGTGCTTGGCCGCATCGAAGAAGCGTTGGCGGCTTCACCCGGGCCCGATGATATTGCTCGCCATTCGACAAAAACCAGGGCAGCTCAAGTGCTTCGGCCGACGGGCGCACTTCAACGGCTGGACGACCTGGCGGTCTGGATGTCGGGCTGGAGCCCAGGGGTGTCCTCGCAATTCACCGCATCGTGCCTCGTATTTGCCTCCGATCATGGCGTCGCTCGGCAGGGAGTGTCGGCCTATCCACAAGCGGTAACGGTGGCGATGAAGTCGGCGATCGAAGGAGAATTGGCCACATCGACAGCTCTGGCCAAGGTCCACGGCGCATCGATGCGGCTGGTAGATGTTGGCGTTGGCCGTCCTACCAATGACTTCACCGAGATGGACGCACTCGACTTTGGTCGATTTGAGCAAGCATGGATGGCCGGAGCCGAAGCGGTCGCCAACGAGACGTCGGATCTTGTCATACTCGGTGAGCTGGGGATCGGAAACACCACCGCAGCCTCTGCCGTGGCCGCTGGAATCATCGGTGGGAGCGCGACCGACTGGGTCGGACGCGGGACAGGCGTCGATGACGCTGGCCTCGCTCGCAAGATCGACGTTGTCGAGCGTGGTCTCACCCGATTGGGCGCCGACGCGAGTCCGGCGCGAGTCCTCGCCGGTGTCGGCGGGGCGGAACTCGTTGCTATGGCTGGCGCGGCCGTGGAGGCCCGCCGACGTTCACGACCACTTATCCTCGACGGGTTTATCGCGACGTCGGCCTTGTTGCTCCTGCACAAGCTGTCACCGGGCTTCCTCGATCATGCCGTCGCTGGCCATCGCTCACCCGAACAGGGCCATATTCGAATGCTGGAGTGGCTGGAGAAGGAACCGATTCTTTCCCTTGAGATGCGGCTGGGCGAGGCGAGTGGAGCATTGGTTGCCCTTCCAATTCTCCGATCTGCGGTTGCCGCCGTTCTCGATGTGGCCACCTTTGCCGAGGCTGGAGTTCCCGGCCCCGAATGATTCGTCGCTTCCGAATGGCCTTGGCGTTTCTCACCCGACTACGTGGTGGTCTGCATCCTGAAAGTGCAGACGAGATTTCGTCGTCGGTCGCCTTCTTTCCGGTCGTTGGAGCGCTCGTCGGCGGTGTTGGCGCACTTGTGGCCGTCGGCTCGGTCCTGTTTCTCCCCGCTCTGACTGCGGCCTCGCTAGCCTTTATCGCTACGGCGCTTACGACCGGCGGATTTCACGAAGACGGTCTCGCCGACTCCTTCGACGGTTTGGCCGGGGGGTGGAGCGTGGAGCAGCGGCTGGAAATCCTCAAGGACTCGCGGCACGGCACATTCGGCGTGTTGTCTATTCTTCTCGTCACCGTGGTGAAGGTCACGGCTCTGGCCGAGGTGCTTGAGTCGACTAGTTGGTGGCGTGCTTCGTTGGTCGTGATCGGAACCCATGCGGGTGCTCGGGGCGCGGCAGTCGTTTTGATGGGCGCAGCCCCAACAGCGTCACATACTGGCTTGGGAGCTGACTACACCCGCATGCTGGGTGCATCGGCTGCGATCACGGGAGGCGCCCTTGGGGTGCTACTTCTTATCCCGGGATTTCTTGAATGGACGCCGGTTGCCGTAGTTGCAACTGCAGTCTTGGTTGCGGTCGTGGGTGTGTGGGCGAAGCGCAAGATCGGCGGTATCACAGGGGATCTCTTGGGTGCGGCCGAGCAAGTAGCGGAATGCACGCTCCTTTGTGTTGCTGCGGCAGCGTTCGCCTGACCGACACAGCTTCTCCGGCAAAATATTCGGTGGACGGTGAGCCAATCCTCAATCATTCTCTACCGGCCCCCGGATGGGGCATCCCACAACGGGAAGAGGTAACCAAAATGGCAATTGAAGTTCGCACTGACGGTGACATTGAACGAGTTCGTTCCTGGGCAACCGATCTCGAAGAGAACACCATGCAGCAGGCGCTCCGTTCCTCGCGCTCTGACGCAGTAAGCGGTCCCATTGCGCTGATGCCCGACGCCCACTGGGGTATGGGCGCCACCGTGGGTTCTGTCATCCCCACCGAATCCGCGATCATTCCTGCAGCGGTCGGTGTGGACATTGGGTGCGGCATGATCGCAGTCGAAACCAACATGACCGCAGAGATGCTGCCCGACAATATGCAGAACGTGCTGCGGGGCATCGCCAAGACCATTCCGGCTGGGTTCGACGACCATCGCGACGTGAGCAAGGGCGCAAACAACTTCCTCAACGCTGACCCGCTTCAGACTCCGGTCAAGTTGCGCGACAAGGCCAAGTGGAAGATTGGCAAGCAGCTCGGAACGCTTGGTGGCGGGAACCACTTCGTAGAGGTGTGTCTCGACGAGGCCAACGTCGTCTGGGCGGTGCTGCATAGTGGTAGCCGAGGCATCGGGAACATCTTGGCCAAGAGCCACATCGCTGATGCCCGGGAAGTATGCGAGCAGGAGCGCCGGGCCCTCGAGGACCGCGACCTGGCGTACTTCCTCGATAGCGACCCCGGCTTCAATGCGTACATCAGCGACATGCTGTGGGCCCAGCGCTACGCCCGCAAGAATCGGGATCTCATGATGGATGCCGTGCTCGGGGTTCTCCGCAAGGAAACTGGGCGTCCGGTCTTGGAGAAGCGTCGAATCAACTGTCACCACAACTACACCGAACGGGAAAACCACTTCGGCAAGGATGTCTGGATCACCCGGAAGGGCGCGATTCGGGCTCGCGTGGGCGACTACGGCGTGATTCCGGGTTCGATGGGGACATCGAGCTTCATCGTGACTGGACTGGGCGAGCCCAGCTCCTACACCTCAGCGTCTCACGGCGCGGGTCGTCGCTTTGGTCGCAAGGAAGCAAAGCGTCGGTTTGAGGTGGACGAGTTCACCAAGGCCATGGAGGGTCGCGTGTGGCAGCGCCATAAGGCTGGCGAGCTTCTAGATGAGGCGCCGATGGCCTACAAGGACATCGGTCAGGTCATGGCGAACCAGGCTGACCTGGTGAAGGTGGAGGCCGAGCTCACCGCCATCGTCAACTACAAGGGCACCAA
>CALHFG010000073.1 GCA_938029215.1 uncultured Acidimicrobiales bacterium
CTTCTCCGATTCAGACCTGATGAATGTGTCGTTTTCGAATGCTTCCTTGAATGACACCGATTTGTCCGCAAGCCAGCTCGACTTGGTCGTGTTTACTGGTGCGAATCTCACCGGCGCTGAGTTCTCCGACGTCAACGCTGACTCGACAGACTTCTCCGACACCAACAGTCAGCGGGTGGTGTTTGATGACTCCGACATAAGTCAGTCCAGCTTTAGCAGCGCCACCCTTACCCAAGCCTCGTTTGTAGACACCGATGCGTCAGAAGTAGACCTGAGCGACGCCAACCTCAGCCGAGCCGACCTCACCCGTACCGACTTCGATGCCGCTACCGGTGTGCCGATTCAATCGACCAATGCCACTTTCGACGACACCGTGTGTCCCGACGGCGAAACCCACGACTCCACGTGTTGGCCCTAGCGCCACCGAGCGCTACCCGACACCACTCGTGCAGCGGCTTCGCCGCCGAGCGAGCAGCGATGTAGGGTTTTCCTATGGCAGCGCCGGTCAAACCGCTGAGGACCATGGTTCCTCCCCAGGAACTTCTTCCTGATGTTCTGCCAACAGACCGGCTGAACAACCGTGGCATGGCGACCCGCGAGCTGCGGGACGAGCTACGGAAGATCAGTAACGTCGGCAACGTCTTCACCGTTCTTGGTGCCGTCACGGTGTCGTTTGGTGCCGTAGCCATCGCCGGTTATCTACACACGTGGTGGGCCTACCTCGGTGCATTCGTGTTGATGGCCCGGGGCCACGTGGGGCTCAACATCCTGGCTCACGAGGCGGCTCACCGGCTGCTGTTCTCCAATCGTTCCGTCAACGATTTTGTGGGCCGTTGGATCCTCGGCTACCCGACCTACCAGGCGATGCTCGCCTATCGTCGAGCCCACTTCGCGCACCACCGCGACGAAATGGGTCCGGAGGAGCCCGACCTGTCGCTGTACAGCGGCTACCCGGTGCCGCCCGATTCGTGGCGACGCAAGTTGCGCCGTGACGCCACCGGGATCAGCGCCTACAAGAACTTCCGCAGCCTGGCACGCGCCGCTCGGAAAGGGGCCCGCGAAGCACATCAGATCCTTGCAGTCCACGCGGTCATGATCGGTGTATCGGTGTTGGTCGCCCGACCACTGATGTATGTGATCTGGATCGTTTCGTGGTCAAGCGTTTGGCGGGTGTCCAACCGGTTGCGCTCCATAGCTGAACATGGCGGTCTTATACGATCCAAAGACCGCCGCCTGACAACCCATGTCATCGCCCAGTCGCCCATCGCCCGCTTCTGGATGGTTCCATACAACACCGGATGGCACCTCGCCCACCACGTCGATATGGGAGTGCCCTGGCGAAACCTGCCTCGTCTCCACAAAGAACTAGTCGACTCCGGATGGGTGGTCGAAGAGCTCGAGTATCCGACCTACCGCGCATTCTGGCGGGCGGCGTGCTCGGGCGATGTGAAGCAACCTGACGTGGAAGGGGCTGGCTCCGGCCAGTCGTCGATGTTGAGCTTCTAGGCGGGCTCTGGGCCAGGAGGTTTACCAAAATGAGTCGGGTTGCCTCTTTGGTAACGGAGGTTGGCGGTCGATAGACAAAGAGCAGCCGTACTCCGGTTACCACCGATCGTGCGCTGTCGACGAAGTCTTCTCAACCTGGGCCTTGGCTTTCCGCCCCGGGGTACAGGAGAACGGGCGACTCGTCGGCAGCGCCGTAATTCACAGCCGACGAAGGCCAAGCATGGCCACGCGAAGACTTGCAAGTCCTTGCACATTTTCCGACAGGCCAAAGGGCCAAACCTGTCAGGAAAGATGCCCATCGGCATTAAGAAACCCCTCGCACAAGCCGTCTAACAGGTGTGTCCCCTCCTGCTCCAGGCCGTTTTGGCCCGAAGAATCGCGGCCGGCGAATGTCTCTTTTGCCCGCCGCCCTTCGGCGTTCCAAAATTGCATCTACCGGGATGCCGTGGACCTGGCCGGCCGACCCCGTGCTCCGGGGCGAAGCAGTTGCGCTCGAACCGGTGAATGAAGAAAACAAGATCGAATGGTGGGATACCTGGACCCCAGACGTCCTGCACGTGATGGGGGTCAACCAGGAAGCCCACGACCAGGCCGGTCGAAGCGTCGGCCAGAACGGCTCGTCCGCTCAGCTCGACGGTTTCGCCGCCATTCGCGCACTCGACAACGAAGGCCGGCTCTGCAAGGTGGTCGGTGGAGTCGGGGCTGTCCGGGTCGACGAGTCGACGGTGGAACTAGGGCTGTGGCTTATTCCGCATCACCGCGGCTGGGGCGCTGGACTTGACACCCTTCGAACCGCAGTAGCGCACTGGCAAAGCGACGGTTTCGATGTCGTCATCTTCACCGACGTTTCCAACGAACCCATGATTTCGGTTGCGAAGAAGCTGGGTCTTGTGCGCATCGGCTCGATCGAACGCAAGCTTCCCAACGGTCGAACCGTGAACGGCGTCGAGTTTCGATCCGTCGCTAGCACGACGGATTAACGAACTTCGTCGACTCGCTCTAGGGTTGCCCCATGAGTGCAAAGACAGTTGTTATCACGGGTTGTTCCTCCGGCATTGGTCTCCACGCTGCGGTGGAAGCGGCTAGGGCGGGCCACACCGTCGTCGCCACCATGCGAAACCTCGAACGGCGAGCCGCGCTCGACGAAGCCGCCAGCTCCGCAGGCGTCGAACTGGATGTACGGACCCTCGACATCACCGACGTCAGCTCCGTGACCGAGTGCGTGGCAGGAATCCTTGCCGACCACGGCTCAATCGACACCCTCATCAACAACGCAGGCGCCGGCTTTGTGGGCACGCTCGAACAGACCAGCACCGAGGAACTACAACGCACCATGGATGTGAACTTCACGGGTCACATCCATATGACCAGGGCGGTCATGCCGTCCATGCGAGCCCAAGGTTCGGGTCACATCGTAAGCGTCACCAGTGTTGGGGGTGTCGTCGGACAACCGTTCAACGACGCCTACTGCGCAGCCAAATTCGCCACCGAGGGGTTCATGCAGAGCCTGGCCCCAGTCGCTCGCCACTTCGGAATCAACGTGTCGGTAGTCGAGCCGGGCCCGGTTGGTAGCGAGTTCGTAGCGAACGTCACCGAGTCCGTCGAGCATCTGTTGAGCAACGACGAAGATCCGTACCGCGATCTCTTCGCCGCCTACTTCGAACGCACCAAGGGCGCGTTCGCCGACGCCCAAGATCCCGCCGATGTCGGAAGACTGTTGGCTGAGATCACTACCAGTGGACAGGACGCCGCGTTCCGGATCCAAACCACCCCCAGGGCTGAAGCGTTTGCGGGCATGAGCCTCAGCGACGTCGATGGGTCCAACGTGCAGAACGCCACCCGCATGTGGGTCGGCACCACCTGAGACTCGGCTAGAAGATCGCCTCGGTCCACGCCGGCACCGGCCACGCCATCAGCCGGTCGAGCAATGCAATCGACTCGGTCGATCCGCTCAATCGACCAGCCTGGGACAGCATTTGAGCCCGATGGGTTCCGAGATACAGCGTGCCCAGCTGGTCAATGCTCATGGACACCTCGGCTGTATCGGCCGTCCGTTTAACCGAGGCGGATCCGTCCGACACCGTTAAACGGTACGAACCAGACAGCTCAGGGAGAAACGCGTCGTCCAGACCCAAAACGATGGATCCGTCCACCGTGTAGGCGCGGGCCTCGAGTGCAGCAGCAACATCGAGGATCCGAACCCAAAGTGCCTCCGCTATCGAGTGAGTCAGTTGCCGAGGGTCGCTGAGGATCCACGGCAGCACGTCGTCGGCGGGCGCGTTCCAGTAGGTGACATTGGGGAACAGATCGATCGTCGAAACGAACTGCCAAAGAGCACGGCGGGCAGCGTCGTCGTCGGTGATGAGTTCGATGACGCTGACCTTGCCCTCGGGGCCCTCCGAGTTCCAGTCGAGCTTGGTGCGGTAGCGCACATATCCCACCGGTTCGCCATCGATCGAAGCGACCACCCACCGCTGTTTCGACTGTCCCTCTCGGAACTCCTTATGGTCCATGAACACCCGATGTTCCCAGTACCAGTCGGGCCGTTCATACGACCCGGGCCGAGTTGCTGTTGCTGCATCGAAGATGGCGGGAACGATCGAGCGGGCCGCGTCGGTGTCGATGAGCTTCAATGCGACGCCAGGCTCGGGCGCAATCGATGTCTTGCGGGCATCGAACCCGACCTCGCGCCATTCCGACGCTGGTCCGTACCCAAACCGAGAGTAGATCCCGTACTCGGTGGCCCATAGAGCGGCCACGGGCTGCCCCCGATCGATCGCTTGCCGCAGATGAAGCTCCATCATTTGCGACAGCAGGCCGCGCCGCCGATGAGTGGGGAGGACCGACACCACCGTGGTCGCCGCCATCGCCACCTCATTCCCTGGGACTCGGAGGTTGAAGTCGAACGAGCTAAACGTCCCCACCATTTGGTCGTCGTCGAATGCGGCGATTGAGGTGCGGGTTGGGAACGATGCCGCAAACCGGGCATCAAGCTCTGGGTCGGGCTCA
>CALHFG010000074.1 GCA_938029215.1 uncultured Acidimicrobiales bacterium
GGGCGATGAATACGGTGACGTGGTGGTCGACACCGCCAAGAGCCGTGAGGCCTACCTCGACTGGATGAGCAAGACTCGACCGGCGGGCACCAACGACAGCGGGCTGCGACGCCCCTTGTGGTACGCCCGGCCGTTGAAGCCGGCCGCCAGCAAGTACCGTCTCGAGGAGTGAAACCAGGCACGGACACGCCTTCACCGCTCGAGCGGTGGCAGGGCGCAGCGAGTCGGCAAATCGGCTCGCTGAAACAACCGCCTCGACCCACGGCCGGAGACATTATCGGTGGGGTCAGCGTTGCGTTGGTCCTCATTCCCCAGTCGTTGGCGTATGCACAACTGGCCGGTCTTCCTGCTGTTCTCGGACTGTTTGCGTCAGCGTTTCCGCTGCTCATCTTTGCCGTCTTTGCGTCGTCGCCGTACCTCCAGACCGGGCCCGTGGCTCTCACCAGTCTTCTTACCGCTGGCGCTCTTGCCGGAGCGGGGCTTGAGCCCGAGACCTCTGCCTACATCGGGGCCGCGGCAGTTTTGGCGATCATCGTGGGCATCGTCCGGCTGGTCCTGGGTATCAGCCGTCTCGGTTCGATCGTCTACCTCATGGCAGAGCCGGTGGCGATCGGGTTCACCTCAGGCGCCGGTCTGGTCATCCTTTCTTCGCAACTGCCGAAGGCGCTGGGGGTCACCCTTCCCGAGAACGTTGCCAACTGGTCAAACCCGATCGCACGCGCCGCCTGGTCGATCACCCACCCTGGCGACTGGAGAATCGGCGCGTTGGTCATTTCCGCAGCGACGCTCGCTCTGATGCTCCAGGGCAAGAAGTTGCATCGCCTGTTCCCAGGCGTGCTGGTGGCGGTGGTCGTCGCTCTGGTTTTCTCTCGGGTTGGGGGGTACGACGGCCCGGTTATCCCAACCATCGAAGCTGGACTACCCACGTGGTCGGTCGATCTCCCATGGTCCAGAACTGGTTCGCTGATCGTCGGTGGCGTGGTGATTGCTCTGGTCGGGTTTGCTGAGCCGGCATCGATCGCCCGCCACTTCGCCAACGAAGAACAGAGCGTTTGGTCGTCTTCCCGTGAGTTCTTTGCGTCGGGCTTGGCGAACGTTGTCGCTGGGCTGACCGGGGCATACCCGGTTGGTGGCTCATTCTCCCGTAGTTCTGTAAACCGCTTCGCCGGCGCCGACACTCGTGTGAGCGGTGCGGTTACCGGTCTCGTGGTGCTGGCCTTTCTGCCGTTCGCCTCGCTCCTGGATGGCCTACCAGAGGCTGTTCTAGGCGCGATCGTCGTGGGAGCAGTCCTCAACCTGATCAAGCCCAGGCGTCTGGCTAGATTGGCAACCCGATCGCCGTGGCAGGCGTCGCTCGCCTACATCACGTTCATCGCCACTCTGGCCACACCGCCCGACGTTCAGTACGCAGTGCTTCTCGGAGTGGTTCTCACCTGGCTGCTGCATCTGGTGCGGCCATTTCGTCTCGACGTCAAAAAAACGGCAGAGGGCGGCCTGGAGGTTCGTCCGCGAGGACTTTTGTGGATCGCCACCGTCCCGAAACTACAGAGCTCGCTGCAGTCGGTGATCACCGAAGACGACGGCGAGGGCCCCATCAGCATCAGTCTCGATCGAAGCACCGCGATCGATTCGTCTATCGCCGAGGCCATCGACAGCGGCCGTCGTGCCGCTGCTGTGACGGGGCGTTCGTTCCAGGTCATCAATCCGCCCGCAGGTGGAGCACCGATTCTGGCTAACTTCGACATCGAAGTCGTTGAGACCATATGATCCCGAGTGCGGTGTGACAGCCATCCTAGATCGCGTCGGCCGTTGGGATTCCGCCCCCAGCGGCCGACGCTCTTTCGGAGGAAAGCGCGGGCTGGGCCACAGGGCTAGATTGGCTCGATGACCGACGATGCCGAGACGGTGCTCCGACGGCACGGCCAACGGGTGACCGGAGCCCGCGTGGCGGTGTGGGACGTGCTGTGTTCGACCCAAGACCATCTGACGGCGGAGGCGGTTGCGGAGCGAGTGGTGGCGGTCGACAAGTCGATAAACCTCGCATCGGTCTATCGCTCGCTGTCGCTGTTTGAAGAGATTGGCGAGGTTCGCCAGTCCCATCTGGGGTCAGACCGAACCGCCTACTGGGAAATCGGTCATCCCGACGAGCACTTCCATCTGGTGTGCCGTAACTGTGGACTCGTTACCCATCACGAGGGCAGTCTTGTTCAGCAGATCGTGGACCATCTCACCGAGGATCATCATGCGTTTGTTCCTGAGCGGGTGGAGTTGACGGTTACCGGGCTATGTCACAACTGCGCCCACGACTAGCGTTCAGCCGCTGTCCACGGCTGGTCCCACCGGTCTAGGAACACCATTTCTTCAGGCGGGCGGCGGGAGATTGGTCCATGCCCGGTTCCCACCGGGTACCCAATCGGAATCATGCCGACCGTCGCCCACTCGTCCGGTATGCCGAGGAGGGCCTTCACCTCGGGCTCTCTCTTGCAGTGCAAGGTCGTCAGCGTGCAACCCAAGCCTTCGGCTCGACACGCCAGCATCACGTTCTGGACCGCGGGATACACCGAGCCGCCCCCGACCATGCTCACTCGATCGAGGTGTGCGTCGGTGATCGCCATCCTTCTCGGGTCGGCGCAGAACATGAGGATGACAGGCGCCTGATGCAGATGGTCGGCCAGATAGTCACCGGCAGCTGCAACGCGCTTCCACTGCTCCTCATCAGGAGCTCCCGCGATACGGTCGAGAACCCCGGCCACGTACGTGCGCCACTCCGGTTCATAGATTGCTGCAAGACCTTCCTTGACCTTCGGGTCGGACACCGCGATCATCCGCCAGGGCTGCTGATTCCCGCCGGTGGGGGCCCAGCAGCCAGCCTGTAGAACCCGTTGAAGGGCGTCGGTCGGAATGGGGTCGGGCCGCAGCCTTCTGACGGCTCGAAGCGTGCTCATGGCGGCGTAGATTTCCACTACACCTGTCTAGTCCAAGAGTTCGCTGTCAGGAGAAAAACGAACGATGCCGACCCCTGAGGATCGGCATCGCTTTAGAGATATCGGTGAGAAACGGGCGAGGGTCTAGCCTGCGGTAGCGGTGCCGCAATCTACTCGGCGAAGGGTCGAGCCGTCGTTGAAGATTGGATTGACACCGACCGAAATCGTCGTGCCGGGCGCAGCTTCGATTACGGCCTCTGTTCCGCCGACTCGACGGTAGACGTTCCCTTTGCCAGCGATTGCCGCTTTGTACTGGTAGCGAGCGGCGCCATCTACTGAGGTCCAAGAGACGGCGACGCCGCCGGGCACCGACGACACCGAGCACGAACGTGATCCATCCGCCGGTTCGGGGTCGGTGGCCGAACCTGCTTTGCCGCAATTGGTTCGGGCATCGACGGAACCGTCGGAGTGCACCGCAGTAAGACCGATCTCGATGTCTGTTCGGATTGCGGTAGCTATGAATGCTGACGTGCCGGTCAATTCACCGAATCGATTCACACCCTGTGAAGTTAGGCGGTAACGGTAAGCCGTGGCATCCTCGACCGAGCTCCAGGAAAGGCGTACGCCGCCCTCTTCTGCAGTCACCGAGCAGGTGAAGGTTGTAGGGGTTTGTGAGCCGCAGCTGATCCGGCTTTGGGTGGAGCCATCGGCAAAGATTGGAGCGATGCTCACCGAGCCCTTGACGCCAGCGTCAAGCTCGATGACTGCTTCGCTCCCGGTCACCCGACGGTACCGGTTGCCTTCACCGGCGACCTGCAGTTTGTACTGGTACTGCGTTGCGTCCGGAACTTCAGTCCAGCGCAGCAGGAGTCCTCCGTTCGTGCGTTGCACCGAGCAGCTCATTTCGGTCGCTGCCTCTGCTGTTGCGCTGACGGCAAACAGGAGGGGGAGCGCGAGTGCAAGGGTGGCAGCGATTCGAACGATTCGCCGTTTGGGGGTCGGGGTCGCAGGAGTGTTGCTAGGCATATTTGCTTAACGGACCGTTTCCCGGGGTTCTTTACATCCTTAAAGCGACAATTTTCTGGTCGTGATTTGAACGCCTGATTCCCTTTTCTGTGGCCACTTAGGGGTGTTTGACCCCGACCTTTCGGTGCGGAACGCCTCCTTGCATCCGAAGCACGGGCCTGGGCGTAGGGGAGTCCAAATCCCTTCTGACTGGAGAACATCCCATGCGTACTTTCCGAGCCCTCTTGGGCGCCCTGCTCGCACTGGCCATCGTGGCCGCCGTGCCATCCTCTGCCTCAGCACAGGCTGATGCCCGAATTCATCTGATTCACGGCATTCCCGATACCGACGTCGACGTGGCCGCTGGTGGCGAGAACGTCTTCACCAATTTCTCCTTCTCCGATACCCAAGACCTCTCAAGTCTCGCCGGAGCCACCCTGGAAGATCTGCAGGTAAAGCTCGCTGGCACCGACACCGTGGCGCTGGATGCGGGCGACGTGACACTGCCCAGCTCGGGCAACACCACGATTCTCGCTCACCTCGACGAGGACGGCACTCCCACCCTGAGCGTGTTCGACAACGATGACTCAAACGTGGCCGCCGGCCAGGGACGGTTGATTGTGCGTCACACCGCCGCCGCTCCCCGAGTCGATATCAAAGCCAACGGCAACGTCGCCTTTGCAAACGTTCCCAACGGGGCCCAGGGCGCTGTTGATCTTGCAGCAGGGACCATCTCGGCCGAGGTCGTCCCCGCCGGCGCAGACACGCCGGTCGTTATCGGCCCAGCCGACCTGCCAATCGTGGAGGGCGAGGCCCTCATCGTCTACGCCGTTGGTTCACTGGCCGATGACAGCCTGACCGTGCTGACCGAGACCATCACCGGACTTCACAGCACCCCGACCCGAGTCAATACGGGCAACTCGCCGATCGACAACGGCTCCAATGGGCTCGCGCTCGTCGCTCTCGCCGGCGCCGCGGCGCTTGCGCTGGGCACTGGTGCCCGTCGTCGTTTCGCCACGGTAGGGGCCTAAGTCGTCGTGCACCTGATCCCTAGGGTTCTCCTGCCCCTTGCTCTCATCGCTTCCGCCTGCGGGGGCGGGGATCAGGTGCAGGCAGCTGACGGCGCTGACGTTTCCACGCCAGCGGCGCCAGCTGTCTCAACTTCAACGACTCCCCAGCCGCAACCGACCCTCGCTGTAGCTCCCGGCGAAGCGGCGCTCTCTCCGCTCGCATCTCAAATCGTCGCCTTGCCGAGCGCTGGTGGAGTCCCCGAGGTTCGCACCAGCCGGGTGCCGGTCGGCATGAGCTTTGAGGCGATTGGGCTCAGCACGGCTCCAATCGACCCGGTGGGTGTGCTTCCGAATGGCGAAATGGAGATTCCAGGGGCCAAGCGCGTTGGTTGGTATTCCTTCGGAGCAAGCCCGGGGGAACCAGGGTCTGCGGTCTTGGCCGCCCACATCGCGTTCGACGGTGAGCGTGGGGCGTTTCGGTATCTGGCCGACTCGACCGCAGGCGACCGGTTTAGCGTCACGTTCAGCGACGGCAGCACCAGCACCTACGAAATTGTCGAGCGGGCTCAATATGACAAGGACGAGTTGCCGTTCGATCGGGTCTTTGAACGGACCGGCGACCCCGTCATCACCCTGATCAGCTGCGGAGGTCAGTTCCAGCCGACCCAAGCCAGCTATCAGGACAACATCGTGGCGTACGCCGTCCCGGTCTAGCGGACGAAGATCAGGCTGAACTCGACCAAGCCCTCGTCCCGCACCGTGATTCCGGCAAACGACGGGTTGTCGATGCCGTAGTCGGCAAAGACGACGGGAATGGACCCGAGCGTTTCGATCTCGCCGTTCACCAAGCGAGCGGTCAGAGGAAAGGTCACGGTGTTGGTAGCGCCCCGGAGGGTCAGCTCACCGGTGGCGTCGACGGTGATCTGGTCACCGCTCTCGGCGGAGTCACCCAGATCGATGGGTGAGGTCAGCACGAAGTCTGCTGTCGGGAACTCTTCGGCATTCATGATGCGACCGGCGAACTGGCCATCACGCCGGCTGTCGTCGCTCACGATGCTCTCTACATCGACACTGAAGGCCGCTGCGGTTACGGCGGAGCCTTCGATCGCGAGCTCGCCCTCGATCATCGAGGTCCGTCCCACGGCTTCGAAGTCGGAGATTCCGCCGGCGAAGTCCTCGACGACGCGGTAGCCAGCGACCGATGACGGGCTGATAGTCCAGGCCCCTTCGATTCCTTCAGGCGCAGGAGTGCTTGTCTCCGCTTCGGTGGTCGTCGGTTCTTCGGCAGCGTCGGCCGCTGTTGTGGTTGTGGCTCGCTCGCCCAACGTGAGCTCGTCTGGACCGGAGTCTCGGAGACTGAACAGAGCGAAGGCGCCGATTGCGACAACGACGATCGCCCCTAGTACGGCGATGAGGGCTTTTTTAGAGGAGGACATTTGGCGATCCTAGAATCCGTAGCTGAAAGCTGAGTGAAATTCCCGTTTGAGTTAACAGGAGCGAAACGAGCCGGCGTTCTCGCCGATTCGCTGATTGCAAGTGCCCGTGCGAGGAGCTGTGCGCTCAGGTTGGCCGGGCCGCTGCGGTACCGGTAGATACAAGCTAGACGAAACCAGGTGTGAGCCATGCTCGCAAGAAGTCGATCGTCATCGAGAGTGGCCTGGGCTGCATAGGAATCGATCAGGAGCTCCTTTAGCTCAAGCGCTCGTTCCATCGGGAGTCGGCCCTGTAGCGCCCGTAGTTCCAAATGAACTGCCAGGTTGGCCACGTCGTCTTCGCCGAAACCTTGACCTAAGCCGTCCAGGTCTATGAGCTGAGCCGTATCGCCGGCGACGAAGATGTTCTTGTCGTGGAGGTCGCCGTGAGCGAGACACCGATTACCGCGTTGCAGCATCGGTGGGAGTAGCGAAGACACCGCCACAAACTCCCGGGGCGGATGACCCTCGGCTCGAGCGAGAACCTCGAGCCAACGCTCTGGTGGCGCCGGCTCGATCGGGGCGGCCTGCACCTGGAGTGGGGCACCGTGCAACTGGACCAGCCCGCGAGCTACGGACCGAACCGCCCTCGTTGTCACTGCAGCCGTCGATTGTTGCAGCATGAGATAGAGCGATAGTCCTTCGGCGGGCCAGACCTCGATCGTTCCCGCAAAGTTCAGCTCTCGAATGTGGCTACCGCACAGTTCGGTCGCTACCGACTCCATGAGGCAGTGCCGCTCCACCAGACCGGCCATTCGCTTGGGGCGGACGACCTTCAGAAAGGTTGAGCCGGTGGCGATGACGGCCCGGCGCCCGACCCGGTAGTTGGTCAGCGTGCCCCGTTTACTCGCTTCGTCGAGAGCGGGAAGGGCAGGATCACTCCGAGGATCGGCTCGGTCGATTTGGAACGTCTCCGGTTCCAGGGCTCCCCACCCCTGCGGACCGGCCACCGTCCACACCCCCCGTTGCGTCGGGTAGGCAGTGGTCCATCCAGCCGCCAAGAGGCTGTCGAAGCGGGCGGGGTGAACGCCGTCTAGATCTGGTCGCGGCGAGCTCATTGGGCACTTTCCACGGCGCTCTGGGCGAGCTGTAGCAACGCCAGGCTGTTCTGTTCCCAGTCTGGTTCAAGATGTCGGGCAACCAGGAGTGCCTGGTCTATGAGGCCGATGCCCACATGCCACCCCAAACCCTGCAAGCTTGAACGCCGACGATACGACTCAACGGTCAGGTCGGCGTGGGCAAGGGCAGCGCCGGCAAACGAGGGCTGTCGGACGCTCATGGCCCGGGCATGTGCGAGATAGCAACCAAGGTCGATAGCGGCCGGGCCGATCGCGGCGCGTTCGAGGTCCACGAAACATGGGCGGGCGTCTCCGGCTAGATCGATGAGGACGTTCTTTGCGTGCAGGTCTCCGTGCACAAGCACGAAGGGTTCCTGATCGCTCGGCGCCTTGTCTCGGAGAAGCCGTCCAACATCGGTTGCTAACCCGGCGGCCTGCGGGTGCCAGGCGGCAAGTCCTGCAAGCCCCGACTCTGCCTTGGCAACTTCGTGAGCGATCGACCTCCGAGGCAGGTTTGGAGGTTTGACGCGGTGGAGGTCAAGCAATGGTCGCGCGAGGTCGGGACTCAGGCCACGCTCGACGATCTCCCTCAACTGCTCGCCCGGTACGAATTCGTCGATGGTGACGGCGCCGTTCTCCAGCTGGGCGACCGGCCGGGGAGTGGGCACTCCTTGGCCGTGTAGGTAGCGCCCGAGTCCTGCAAGTTGGCCCTGATCTTTGTCGGTGGTGTAGCGAAGGAGGAGGGGGGAGGTCTCCCCGGTCCGGCGGTGCAAGTTGACCTTGGCTACCACCCGTCGTTCGGGCTTGTAGCGAAGAATGGTCACCTCGCTGCGGCCCGACACCGGGCCTGCCACCGCGGCCAATGAGCGTTTGAGCTTTCGGGGTGTCACGTACCATCGCATTCGACGTAGGCGCGGATCGTTGGGGAACATGTAGACCACGGTGTGGTCGTCGGCTCGGTGAAGTCCCGCACCCCATGGGGTGTCTCGTGGTCGGAGCGTGGCAGCCTTGCGGTACACCTCATCGGCTCGCCCGGTTTCGGCATTCCAATTGGCGTAGGCCCGTCCCGTGGCACCGTCGGTGGTGGTGAAGCGAAACGCAACAACAGTGGATTGTTCAGGCTTGTGGCGGACATACTCGGCGGCGGCTTCTCGCACGGGAACGCCGCAGCGATCATTCAAGAGAACGTGGGCCGCGCCGGCGTCGATCAGTTCAGTGGGCCCGGCAAAGGTAATCATCGTGACCCCAGATCAATGAGGTCATGGTCAACTGGATTGAGCTCGACCGATTCGCGAGGTTCCAGATGGATGTAGCGATCGGGCTGAATCTCTGACAGATCTCCGTGATGCACAACCAGGGTGGTGCGGCCGGCGGCGATGTTGGAAATGGCGCGCGCCACGGTCTGACTGGACTCCTGGTCAAGTCCGGCGAGAGGTTCATCCAAGAGAAGAATGCTGGCGTCCCTGATTGCAGCGCGGGCCAGCATGAGGCGACGAGCTTGCCCGCCCGACAGTGAGGAGCCGTTTTCATCGAGCATGGTGTCGAGGCCGTCCGGCAGTTGCGCAAGAACCGGCGTCAGCAGCGTGAGGTCAGCGGCGGTCAGAACGTCGTCGTCGGATGCGTCGGGGCGGCCAAAGAGTATGTTCTCCCGGATCGTGCCGCCGAACAACGCGAGGTTTTGAGGAACGTACGCGATCTGATCGCGATAGGACGACAGCTGCATCTTTTCGATGGGCGTTCCGCCGATCGCGATCGCTCCCTGGTGCGGACGATGCAGCCGCAGCAGGAGCGACAGTAGGGTTGACTTGCCCGCTCCGTTTTCGCCGGTCACTGCGACGAGGTCTCCCGCGGGAATGCGTACCGAGAGGCGATCGACCGATCGCCGCCCGTCGTGGTACCGGTGGCTCACCCCCAAGAAGTCAACTGGACCGTCGAGGCGCTCTACTTCAATTCCGTTGTCGGAGTCTTCCGCCGGCGTTTCCAGCAGCGACATCACCCGTATCGCGCATGCGGTTGCTTTGGCGACGCGAACTCCTTCGCCGGTGAGCTTGCGTATCGGTTTGTAGATCATCTTGGTGTAGGACATCGCAAGCACCAACTGGCCCGGCGTGAGCTGGCCGGCCTGAACGCTTCGAGCGCCGACAATGAGCACCAGGCCAACCCCGGCGCCGGTGAGCATCTCCGTTAACCGACTCATTCGCGCCGCGTGGCGGGCTGCGGCCATCGATGCCCGTTCGGCTCCTCTTGCGTCGGCTCGGAATTCCTCGGTGGTCCGTTCCTCGGCCGCAAAGGCTTTGATCAACGCCACGTTTCGTAGCGACTCTGCCGCTCGGGAGGCTATGGCCCCTTCCTTCTTGCGCTGTTTGCCTGCCGCCTTCTTGATAGCAGCCGAGCCGCGCTCCACGGTAAGCCACAGGAATGGCAGCGGGAGCATTGCGGCCGTCAGCAGCCTGATGTCGACGATTGCGAATACCACAATTCCTCCGAGCAGGACCGAACTGCGGGAAAGCACGTTGAGCCAGCTGGGGAACAGCAAGTCGCGAATCATGTTGACGTCACCCATCAAACGAACCAGAAGGTCGCCGCTATAGAACTTCTGGTGGTCGTTGATTTCGAGACGTTGCACGTGGTCGAAGACATCGCTCCGGATACGCACGGTCGCTTTGCGGCTCACTCGGGCGACCGTCAGCTGTAGCTGTTCGTTCACCAACCCGAGTACCGACGGCACGACGAACGCCATGGCTGCGAAGAGCGCGATCCATTCGAATGCGACCGAATCCTGGGTCACCAGCGCATCGATCACTAGCGTGATTGGCCACGGCTTCAGAAGCTCGAGGGCCGTTGCCGTCAGCGCGAGGACGACGCCGGTTATGACTCGGCGTCGCTGCCCGCGGAGTGCAGGCCGGAACGTTTTGAACGCGGCACGAAGATCGGAGTGTTGGAGTTGAATCGGGCGGCGGGTTTGAAGCTTCATTCGATCACACCAGCTGGTCGGCAAGTTCTCGAATCGAAGCCAGCGTTGTCTCGGTGGTGCGATGCCACGTCAGCGTTCTGAACGCCCGAGCGCGTCCGGCGATTCCAAGGCGGCGCCGAAGGTCGCGGTCGAGGACCATCCTTTCGACCGTTTCGACCAAAGCCACGTCGTCCTCGGCCGGGACGGTGATGCCGGCATCACCGACCAGAGCGGGAATGTCACCCAGGGCTGAGGCAACGATGGGAAGCCCGGCGGCCAGGTAGTCGATCACCTTCAGCGGACAAAAGTAGAACGGGTCCTGCTCTCGGTACGGAGCGAGTCCGATATCACATGTTGTTAGTAGGCGTGAGGCTTCCGCCGGTGGGAGAGCCCCCGTCACGGTCACCTGGCTCGCAACAGCACGCTGCTCGGCGAGTTGCATGATGCGTTCCGCTCCCGGCCCACCACCAACAACCAAGAGATTCGTGCGAAGTCCGCGATGGCTCAGCTCGGCAACGACCTCCACCAGACGATCGGCGCCGTGCCACGGCTTTGGGTGTCCGATGAACCCCAGGGTCACTGGATGCTCAGACTGGACGGCCGGCGCCGGAAACCACTGTGGTTCGAAGCCATTCGGTACCGTCACCGTCGGTCCCGATCGCAAGCGTTCTACCCATCTCTGAAGGTCGGTCGAGACCGTCACCACCAGATCCGCTTCAACCAGCAACCGTTGTTCGACTGCTCGATGATGGGGAAGGACCGAGTCGGGCCGGTGCAAGGCTGCCTCGTCGACCAGCGGCGCATTGACCTCCAGGATGAATGGGACGTCGTGTGCTTTGGCCAGTTGCAGCCCGACATCGTGACCAAGCGAGTATCGCTCGTAGATGAGGTCGAATGCGGGGTCGGCCCGAAGGCGGATGGCCAGGTCGTGAATCGGCGAAACTTCTACCGGGAAGCTCCCGACGGCCGGTCGCTCGGTAAAGCACTCGAGGTCGTGACCGAGAGCGACCAAGCCATCAGCGATGCCGCGTAGGTGCTGGGCCGCGCCCTTTGTAGACCCGGGAGCAATTCCTCGGTCCGCGCAAAGTTGGAGAACTCTCATCGGCCAGCAACCATCGCGATGGGCCGGAAGGCCGCCAATAACTCAGAGATCGTTCGACCCCGATCGAATCGTTCCGCGAGCTTCGCTGGCCCGGCCGCCGACATTGCCTCGCGTAGGGGAGTCGAGCTGAGAATCCGATCGAGTGCCGCCGCAAGGTCGGTAGGGTCGCACTCTCTGATCACGAGGCCCTCGATGCCATCGCTGATGATTTCGGGCACGCCGGCCACATCGGTTGCGACTGCGGGAATGCCCGCCGCCAAACCTTCCAGCAATACGGTTGGAAGCGCATCCTGATTTCCGTCGGTCCCCACTCGACAGGGGAGGGCGAGCACCGTTGACCGTCTCAGCCAGTCGGCCACGGCGGGTTGGGGTAGCGCGCCGGTGAACGTGACGGCGTGGGAAATCCCGAGATCGGAGGCCAGAGCCTCGAGCGAAGATCGACGATCACCATCGCCTACCAAAACGCACTGCAGGTCGGGATGGCTGGTGCGCAGCTGGGCAACCGCGGCGAGGAGCACATCGAAACCCTTTTTCTCGACCAGACGTCCTACTCCAAGCACGACGTTGCTGGGACGCTCCCCGGCGCTCACCGGCGGACTCTGAGGAGCGAGCCCGTTGTAGACCCGTTCGATACGTGCACCCGAACCGTCGAGTCGAGGGGTAAGGAACCGTACGTTCGCATCACAGACGGTGATCACTGCAGCTGCGTGGCCGGCAACGCGGGCGGCGATGTCCCAATCAACGGTGTGCCGGTAGATGTCCTTGGCGTGAGCGGTCACGGTGTAGGGAATGCCGGTGAGCAGATGGACGAGGTGGGCGGTGTGGGATGCCACGGTAAGAAAGTGCGCGTGCAGGTGGTCCACCTCGGACTGGATGCACTTTTCGGCAACGTCGATTGCCTGCAACAGCAAACGCGCCCGTCGGTCCTCGGGCAGTCGATCCACGAACGTCAGGGCAGCCGTCAGTCGATCCGACCCGAGATCTGGCAACGCTCGTAACGCGTCGAGAAAGGCGGCTTTTGTAGCGTCAGCTGCGTAGTGGACCTCACCTCGAACCGCTGCGACCAGGGGATGGAACCGACCCTCGGTGGCATGCCGCAATGAGTGAACAGACACCTTGACGCCGTGTTCTTCAAGCCCGAGGATTTCGCTGAGAATGAACGTCTCGGACAGGCGGGGATACTGCTTCAGAAGGTAGGCGACGTGCATTGGTTCAGACATGGCAGTTCTCCTGGTCCCGGGCTGTTACATCGAGATGGCCGGTGATCGCGTTGGCTGCGGTTTCGACTCCGCGGAGGTCGATGAGCGCGTTTGGATGCCTCGCGTCCTGAAGGTTGGCCACAAAGTGTCGTAGGCGCCGAGGTGTCAAGCTTCCCAGCGGACAATGCTCGAGGCTCGAGAGTGGGTCCAATCGAGTTGCCCGAATCGCCTGTTCCATCCGCGGTCGGGTCCGGGGAACCAACAGCGCCTGCGACCCGGCGGCGAGCTCCTCGGCGACCGTGTTGTAGCCCGCCATTGAAATAACTCCCGCCGCGGAGGAGACAAGTGACCTCATATGTTCGGTGAACTCCACAACCGTGATCGAGGGCAACCGGTCGGCTCGAAGTAGTAGTTCGGTCCGCCGGGCCGATGAGAGCAGCGGGCCCGTCACCACGATGGATTGGAGGTCTCCGGTTGCACCAACCTCGACCGCATCGATAAAGCGGCGGAGCATGTTCTGACCGTCCCCGCCGCCGCCAGGCGTGACGAGGAGGAATGGTTCTGCGCTGGAAGGCTCCGGCATGGCCGGTGTGACATAGCCGGTGTGGATCGGCGGACTGCCTGTTCGATCTCGGACCGCCAGTTCTTGAGCGGTTGTTAGAACGCTTCGATCGCCATAGACGAGAATCTGGTCGTAGAGCCCGAGCGTGTCCCACACCCGGTCCTGGGTCCAGCGGGTGCCGATCTTGTCGGCGTCGTCGATGATGTCGCGAAGGCCCAGTACCAGGCGCGGGCCCTCCGGCGCCTGGCTTGCATAGTCGAGGACCGGCAACAGCTCACCCGCCATTCCCTGCGGGGCGTGATCGACCACAAAGACATCGGGTTGGTATCGCCTAACGGCGGCTTGAATCAGATCGGTTCGGAGGTGAACCAGTGATTCCATTCCGCACAACATCTTGCGAGGCTCGTACCCACCTGAACTGTTCTTGGTGGCCGTCGGTAGTTTGATCGTCTCGACCCGGGGCGGCAGGTGGAAGGCTTGAGCCTGCGGGGAGCCGGTGATGATGAGCGCCTCGTTGGTTGGATCAGCGTTGACGACGCCGGTGGCTAACAGCGTGGTGCGGCGAAGATGGCCGAGACCGTAGGTGTCGTGGCTGTAGAACATGAATCGGCTCATTGCACAACCCCGGCAGACGCACCGAAGGTGCAGAGTCGACGTATGCAGAGACAGAGTTGTTTCCGATCGAGCCGACCAAGTTGGGTAACCATGCTCTGACCATCGGCTGTTCCTAGTCGAGCGCGATACTAGACATTCGTGCTAGGACCGTCCTGAACAGG
>CALHFG010000075.1 GCA_938029215.1 uncultured Acidimicrobiales bacterium
TGCGTCGTCGCAGTTGACCCGGGGTGGTGATGTGCCATCGGCGCCGACCGGCGTCATGGCGATAACGGTGGCTGCGGGATCGTCCACGGTCAGAGAAATCGATGTTCCGGGCACGCGACGGTAGCGGTTGCCCTTTCCGGGCTCGGAGAGTTTGTACTGGTATTCGGTGATGCCGTCGACCGAGTCCCAGGTGACTTCCAGCGTTGAGTCGGTTCGGATAACCGAGCACGAAAACCCTGGTGCTATGACTGCAGCGCTTGCCGACACGATGCCAACCAGAAGGATTCCGGCGGTAATGAACGGTGCTGCGCTGCGCTGAAAACGAGATTGCCCTTTGATATCCACGCCCCAAACATCGTCAGGAAAGTTGGGGACCTTTACCTATAAAGGTTATCCAAATTGGGGTAACTGATTTCTGCTGACTTGTGGCACTGAACAGGGAAAACGATGCTACTCGTCGACACTACTTCCGTACAAACCTAGTGCTTCTAGTAGTCCGTCTTTCGCAACGTACATCTCATCGACCGAGGGGAAAATACCTTCCCGAACCTCTTTGGCATAGTTGCTGATAGCGGCCACTTGGTCCTCGTACGCGGATCCAAATCGGCGAACGAATTTGGGCTTGAATCGATTCTCAAGCCCAATGACGTCGTGGTAGACCAAGACCTGACCGTCGCAGTTCACGCCGGCCCCGATCCCAATGGTCGGAATGCTCAATGCGTCGGTGACCAGCGTGCCCACGATATTTGGCACGCCTTCGATGAGGACGGCGAAGGCGCCACCCTCTTCCATTGCTTTCGCCTCGGCGACCAGGTGCTCAACGGCTTCCTTTTCGCGGCCTTGAATCTTGAAGCCGCCCATCATGTTGAACGACTGCGGTGTGAGGCCCAGGTGGGACATGACCGGGATCTCGGCATCGATCAGCGCCTTCATCATGGGGAGCCGCTTGCTGCCGCCCTCCATCTTGACGCATTGGGCACCCGCCCGAATCAGCTCTGCCGCGTTCCGGACCGTGTCTTCGGGGGATACGTGGAAGCTGATCCAGGGCATGTCCGCCAGGATTACGGCATCGGGTCGAGCGTTTGCGACGGCCTTCACGTGATGCACCATGTCGGGAATGGTGACCTGCATCGTGTCGGAGTGGCCGAGAACGACCATGCCTACCGAATCGCCGACCAAGATCATGTCGACTCCGGCCTCGCTGGCTACCCGTGCGCCCGGGGCGTCATAGGCGGTCACCATCACCAATGGCTCAGCGCCATCACGGCGCTTCGAGGCTCGGATGGCAGGAACAGTTTTTGCTCGTGTCACGAGGTCTATTGAAGCAGTATTTGGCGCGGTCGGCGTAAAGCCGAGCAGACCCGCCTAGATCCTGACGCCGCAGTTGTCGATTAGTCTTGGCCGGCCGACTTGGGCCGCAACGAGAAGACGGATCTCTCCGGCCAGCGTTGACGGGATTTCCAGGCTGGCCGCATCGACCGCTGCAACATAGTCGAGGCTGGCCAGAGGCTCGCTCTCAATGACGGCCGCCATGTCAGACATGACCACCTGGGGATCCCGCTCGCCCGCATCTACTGCGGCGACGCCAGCATCGAGGGCACGGCGGAGAACTGCAGCAGCGGTGCGGTCGGCGCCCTCGAGGTAGGTGTTGCGGCTGCTCATGGCGAGACCGTCTGGCTCGCGGATGATTGGACAGCCGACGACGTCGACGGGGAGGCTGAGGTCGATCACCATTCGCTTGATGATCGCAAGCTGCTGGAAATCCTTTTCGCCAAAGTAGGCCTTGCATTGGCCAACGATGCTGAACAGTTTGGTCACCACGGTGGCAACCCCGGCAAAGTGGGTTGGTCGTGTGGTCGCCTCCAAACCTTCGCTGAGACCTCCGACCGAGATGGTGGTGGCAACCGGTTGGATCGGATACATCAGATCTCGAACCGGGGTGAACAGGTAGTGGACGCCGGCTTCCCGAGCGAGCGCTGTATCACCCACGAGATCTCGGGGATAGTCGTCGAGGTCTTCGTCGGGAGCGAACTGCAACGGGTTCACGAAGATGCTGGCGACGACCACATCGTTTTCGGCGGCTGCGGCTCGCATGAGCGAGGCATGTCCGTCGTGGAGGAAGCCCATCGTGGGAACGAATCCAATGCTCTCACGGGCACAACGGTGTTCGAACAGTGCTGCCCGAAGATCTTCCACGTTGTCGATCGTCACGATGTTGGTCATACAAGGTCCTCGGGAAGAGCGTGGCCGGCGATTTCGGCGGCCTCGGCTGCCAGAGAAAGATACAGGCTGGGATCTCGTTCGTGCCCGTTGGTCACCGCCTGAAGGTGGCCGCGCACGGTTGGCCAGTCAGCCCGGGACACTGGACCCGTCAGCGCAACCGTCACGTCGCTCTCCAATGCATTGGTAAGGCTGGCGGTCATGAGCGGGCCAAATCCGGCTTTGGGTACGCCCGCCAACTCGCCCAGACGCTGGACCTGGGCCGTGAGAGCGACCAGATGGTTTGAGGCGACGGCCGCCGCTGCGTGATAGAGCATCCGTTTGTCATCGGGCACGTGGAATGTCCAACCGCCAAGCACCTCAGCGATGTGGCCGGTTATCTGATCTCCAGCCACGGCGAATGGGCAGTTGTCGAGAAGTCGGGCTGCGCCACACTCAGCATCCGGCAGTGTCATGAGCGGATGGATGGAGCCATGTCGGTCGTGGTCGGTGAGCGAATCGAGGGTCTGAGAGCCTGCGATGTGAACGACGACGGCGTCGCCGGGCGCGATCGCCTTCGCAACCGGAGCGATGGCTCGATCTGGCACACAGATCAGCAAAAGGTCGACCCCCTTGGCAGCGTCGGCAACATCGTCGTTGCGTCCGTAGGTTCGGTCTAGGGTCCAGCCAGCGGAGCTCAACGCGGCGGCGAATGAGCCTCCGGCACGGCCGAGCCCGACGATTCGAAAGCGCATTCGTACGTTGTAGCCGACTTTGTATAGCGTTCGGTATGGCTCTGCTCGAAGGTGGCTCGCTGACATCGATTGCGGGGGTTGAGGTTGGGCACTGGTCCGACCCCGACGCCCAGACTGGCTGTACGGTGATCGTCCTTCCTCCGTCGAACGTGGTTGCGGGCGAAACCCGTGGTGCCGCTCCGGGGTCGCGTGAGACCGCGTTGTTGGCGCCCGGGTGTTCGGTGGAGTCCGCGCAGGCGATCGTGCTGACCGGTGGAAGCGCCTTCGGGCTCGCAAGCGCCGATGGTGTGATGCGGTCGTTGGAAGCTGGGGGACGGGGTTATCCGACGCCAGCTGGGGTGGTGCCCATTGTTCCCACCGCCGCGATCTATGACCTCTTGGTCGGTGACCCGGCAGTTCGTCCCACCGCAGAAAATGGGTCGGCGGCCTACGCCGCCCGGACCACGGACCCGGTCGGCAGTGGGCCGTTCGGTGCTGGCGCAGGAGCGACCGCATCGAAATGGCGGGGTCTCCTGACTCCTAGCGGTATCGGTTCGGCGGCGGTGAAGGTCGGTGGTATTACGGTGGCTGCGCTCGTGGTCTGCAACGCACTGGGAGATGCATTCACGCTCGAAGGCCAACCCTTGACCGGCGGCGAGCATGTGGCGGGTCCGTTGGTCCTTCGAGACCCACCGGAGGTTCAGAACACCACGTTGGTTGCGGTAGTAACCGATGCGCCGCTGAGCAGGAGTGAGTTGTCTCGGATGTGCGTGCGTTCCCACGGCGCTTTGGCGGCCTGTATTCGGCCGGTTCACACCGCGTTCGACGGTGACACGGTATTCGCGGTGAGCACGGGTGCACAGGACCCTGACCCCGAGGTCCCCAACTTCCGATTGGCCGAGATGGCATTCGAAGCGGTGGGACGGGCGATCCAAGCGATCTTTAGCTGAGGGAGTCTCGTAGTTCGAAGCGCTTGATCTTGCCGGTTGCGGTCTTGGGTAGTTCGTCGACCACGATGATCTGACGAGGTCGTTTGAACGAGGCCATCTTCTCCCGACAGTGGGCATCGAGTTCGGCGGAGTCGGGCGTGGCGCCGGTCGTTGGCAGCACGAACGCCACCACGGTTTCAAGGCCCTGATCGTCACGGGCGCCCACGACCGCCGCTTCCATCACGTCGGTGTGTTCGATCAGCACGCTTTCGACCTCGGCCGGCGACACCCAGATGCCGCCAGCTTTGATCATGTCGTTGTTTCGGCCCAGGAACGTCCAGCTGTCATCCTCGGCCCGGGTGTAGACGTCGCCAGTGCGGACCCAGCCGTCTATGAACGCCGCGGCGGTGGCTTCGGGTCTCTGCCAGTAGCCGATGGCGGCCGATGGGCCTCTCACGTGCAGGTAGCCGGGCGTGTCGTGCTCGGTCACGATCGAACCAGCATCGTCTCGCAGTTGTGCCTCATACCCGGGCACCACCCAGCCGCTCGATCCGGGGGTTTGGCGGTCCAGTCGGTTCGACACAAAGATGTGCAGAAGCTCGGTTGATCCGATCCCGTCTAGAACCGGCTGCCCAGTGAGCTCGGCAAATCGAGTCTGTACGTTGGCCGGAAGCGATTCGCCGGCGGTGACGGTGGCGCGGATCGACGCAAAGGCTTCGGGGTTGGGTCCGGCGTCGAGCATTCCCGCACAGAACCCTGGACTGGCAAAGAACAGCGACGGCTTTTCCTGCTCGATGAGCTGAGCCATCCCGGCTGGCGTGGGCGGTCCCGGATGCAGGATGGCGGTACCGCCGACGGCGAAGGGGAAGGTGAGGGAGTTGCCGAGCCCATAGGCAAAGAAGAGTTTGGCGATCGAAAGGAAGCGATCGTCCTCAGTGGTTTCCAACACCTCGGCGGCGTAGGTTTCGGCGGTGGCCTGGAGGCTGCCGTGGCGATGCATTACGCCTTTTGGCTGGCCGGTGGTCCCACTGCTGTAAAGCCACAGGGCGGGGGAGTCGGTAGTGGTTGCTGCGATCGGTTGCGGGCCACTGGTGCCGCCGGTGCCCCAGGGGTGAACCGTCGCATCGCCAGCGCCATTGGTTGCCGTTGTCGGATCGCCGGTCGCTATGACGTGGGTGATCGCCGGCGCTCCAGCAAGGATGTCGGGCAGCGCCGCCGCGAAGGAGTCGGAGATCGCGATCGCTGACGCACCCGAGTCGTCGACGATGGCAGCCAGCGCGGGCCCCTTGAGCATGGTGGACAGCGGAATGGGAACGATGCCCGCACGAATCGCGCCAAGAAACAGCGCGGGGAAATCGGCATCGTCCTGGAGGACCACGGCCATTCGGTCGCCCATCTCCAGGCCGATGTCGGCGAAGACATCCTGGGCGCGCCACATTTCGTCACGCAATTCGGAGTACGTGGTGGACACCCCGTCGCAGCGGATGGCGATCCGTTCGCCTCGGCCTTCATCAACGTGACGATCGATCAACCACTGGGCGGCGTTGTAAGAGTTCATCGTTTTCCAGACTTGCACGGTTTGGCGTGCTCAGTTCAATATTCTACAAATAGTTGACGAAACGCAAGAAAAATGTAGATAATTGGAGGAATGGGATCCGTGATCGACTTCGCAACACACCCCGACGACTACAAGCACTGGAGCCTCGCGATCGATGGCCCCACTGCGACCTTGACGTTGGCGGTTGACCCCGACGGTGGGCTACGGGATGACTACGAACTCAAACTCAACTCATACGATTTGGGCGTTGACATCGAGCTCAACGATGCGGTGCAACGTCTACGGTTCGAACACCCCGGGGTAAAGGCGGTTGTCGTGACCGGTGGCCTCGACAAGGTGTTCTGTGCGGGCGCGAACATCAAGATGTTGGCTGGCTCAACTCATGAGCACAAGGTGAACTTCTGCAAGTTCACCAACGAAACCCGCAACTCGATCGAAGATGCAACCACCAATAGTCAGCAGGCTTGGATCGCCGCTGTGAACGGCACCGCCGCCGGCGGCGGGTACGAACTGGCGTTGGCCTGCGACGAGATCCTGCTGGTCGATGACCGGTCCTCGGCCGTTTCACTGCCGGAGGTCCCGCTCCTGGCCGTGCTCCCCGGGACCGGTGGCCTGACCCGCCTGGTCGACAAGCGATTTGTCCGGCGGGATCTTGCCGACGCGTTCGCGACGCGAACCGAGGGTATGCGTGGGCAAGCCGCCGTCGACTGGAACTTGGCTGATGCCATCGCACCCGCCAGCGGATTCGCCGACCTCATTCGCGAAAGGGCCGGCGCGCGAATCGCCACTTCGGATCGTCCCGATGGAGCCACCGGAGTCGAGCTGACACCACTGCATAAGACGATGGCCAACGACTCCCTCGTCTACGGCAACGTGGCGGTGGTTCTCGACCGTGTGGTCGGCACTGCGACCTTCACCGTTCACTCCCCGTCGGCGGTGCAACCGTCTACGCCCGGCGAACTTGTGGCTGCTGGTGACCGCAGTTGGCTGCTTCAAACCGCCCGAGAGCTCGACGACGCAATCCTGCACCTGCGCTTCAACGAGACCACCATTGGCAGCTGGGTGATCAAGACCGAAGGCTCGAGCGAATCGGTCGTAGACGCGGGTCGTGTGCTGTCAGAATCCGACGACTGGTTTGTCCGAGAAGTTCGGCTTCTGTGGACGCGGGTTCTCAAACGTCTTGATCTGTCGGCACGCACGCTGGTGGCGGCTATCGAGCCGGGGAGCTGCTTCGCTGGGGTCCTGGCCGAGCTCGTATTGGTTGCGGACCGTAGCTACATGCTGGAAGGCACCTGGGAAGATCTCGACGAGCCACCAGCGCCCGCATCGATCACCTTCACCGAGGCCAGCATGGGGCAGTTCCCCATGTCTAACGGTCTCACCCGGCTCGATACCAGATTCTGGGGGCGTCCGGCTGCGCTGGAGGTTGCTCACGGCGTCATCGGCAACGAACTTGATGCACGCGAGGCGCTTGCGGCTGAACTGGTCACCTTCGCTCCCGACGATCTCGACTGGGAGGACGAACTAAGACTCATGCTGGAGGAACGCAACAGTTTCTCTCCCGATGCCTTAACCGGCATGGAAGCCAGCTACCGCTTCGTCGGTCCCGAAACCATGGAGACCAAAATCTTCTCCCGGCTGTCGGCCTGGCAGAACTGGATCTTTCAACGCCCCAATGCCGTCGGCCCCGAAGGTGCACTCCAGCGCTTTGGGTCCGGCTCCCGCCCCGACTACGACAAGAATCGAGTCTGATATGAGCCTGGTAGACATCAATGCCAAGATCCCGAACAACGTGGATCTCGCCGAGGACCGAAGGTTGCAACGGGCGCTCGAGTCCTGGCAGCCCAAGTTCATCCGTTGGTGGGAGGATCTCGGCCCCGCCGCCTTCAAGACCAACCCGGTCTTTCTTCGCACTGCGATCGATGTAGGCCAGCAGGGCTGGGCCAACTTTGGTCATGTGTCCATGCCTGAATACCGGTGGGGAGTCTTCTTGGCTGAGCCCGAGAAGGATCGGAAGATCGCGTTCGGCGAGCACAAGGGTGAGGACGTATGGCAGGAAGTTCCGGGCGAGTACCGCTCCATGCTGAGGCGCCTCATTGTGGTGCAGGGGGATACCGAACCGGCGTCGGTCGAACAGCAACGCCAGCTCAGTCTCACCGCGCCTTCGCTCTATGACATGCGCAACCTGTTCCAGGTGAACGTCGAAGAGGGCCGCCACCTCTGGGCCATGGTCTATCTACTGCACCGGTACTTCGGCAAAGATGGCCGCGACGAAGCCGACGCAATGCTCGAACGGCATTCGGGCGATGCCGATAACCCGCGCATCCTCGGTGCGTTCAATGAGGAGACCCCCGACTGGCTGTCGTTCTTCTTCTTCACCTACTTCACCGACCGGGACGGAAAGTACCAGTTGGCATCGATGCGTGAATCGGCGTTCGATCCTCTTAGTCGCACCTGTGATTTCATGCTGAAGGAAGAGGCGTACCACATGTTCGTAGGCGCCTCCGGCATTGGCCGTGTGGTCGCCCGAACGATCGAACTCATGCAACGGCATGACACCGAGGATGTCCATCCCCACGGCGGAATCAACCTCAACCTGTTGCAGAAGTACCTGAACTTCCACTACTCGGTTTCGCTCGATCTGTTTGGGGCCGAAACGTCGACCAATGCTGCCAACTATTACGCCGGCGGGCTAAAGGGCCGGTTCCACGAAGAGCGTCGCGACGATGACCATCGACTGAACACGTTGCTGCGTTACGTCCCCGACTTCGTAGACGGCGCAATCGGACAACGCGAAGTCACCCAGTTGGCAGCTCTCAACGAGACGCTCCGCGACGACTACATCATCGACTGTCAGAAGGGTCTCGATCGCTGGAATCGAGCACTATCCGAAGCGGGAACATCGTTCGAGCTCACCCTGCCCCACGTGGGGTTCAACCGCGATGTCGGAACGTTTGCCGGACGAAGGATTTCGCCGCAGGGCCATGTGCTTACCGAAACCGAGTGGCAAGCGAGCTGCTCGGATTGGCTTCCAACCGACGACGACAAGGCACATGTGAAGTCGTTGATGGTCGGCGTCACAGAGCCCGGCAAGATGGCGGGATGGATCGCTCCCCCCACCTCCGGAATCAATCAGAAGCCCGTCGAGTACGAGTACGTGCAGGTCTAATTGTCTGATCTCCCCGCCCCGCGTGGCGGCGCCAAGGCGCTCCTGCTTACTGTCCTCGGTGAGTTCGTGCTGCCCGCCGGGGGGATTGCATGGACCTCCACCATGCTGGCCGCATCGGACACGCTCGGCATCAACGAAAAGAATGCCCGCCAGGCGCTCGCCCGCCTGGGGGATCAGGCACTCATCGAATCCGAGCGGGTCGGCCGTCGAGCCCGGTGGCGACTCACCGGTGCAGGCCGGACGTTGCTGGAAGCTGGCACCGAGAGAATCTACGGATTCGGCCGTTCCTCGACCGACTGGGGAGGCGAGTGGCTGCTGGTGCACAGTCCCATTGCCGAGACGCAACGGGCCACGCGCGGGCACCTTCGCTCCGAGCTGGCCTTTCAAGGCTTCGGGGAATTGTCGGCCAGTCTCGCGATCTCACCCCACACCGAGCGAGAGGGCCAGTTGCGGGGGGCGCTCGACTCCCTCGGCGTGACGCAAGAGTCGCTGGTACTGCGATCCCGTACCGGATCGGCTGCAGAAGATGCCGACATCGTGAAGCGGGCTTGGGATGTACCGGCGCTCGGCGACAAGTACGCCGAATTTGTGCACCGTCACGATACGGGAGTTCCCACTACTGCTTCCGATGCGTTCTGCGCGCAGGTGGCGCTGGTTCATGACTGGCGCCGGTTTCCGTTTGTGGATCCCGAACTTCCGGGCGTGCTCTTGCCTGCCGACTGGGCCGGGTCGATGGCGGTGGAGTTCTTCCACACCCGTCACGGTCAACTGAGCCAGCGAGCCCGAAACTGGTTTTCTGAACAAGACGACTAACGCCTTGCCTCGCGCCACACCCGGTGACGGGTCTGTCTGTTGCACTGGCCCGACAGCGGGTCAGATTGTCGGCATCCAGTCGAGCAGGTCGGCTGCGATGCGATCGGGGTTTTCCAGCGGACCAAAGTGCCCGAGATCTTCGTATTGACGAAGTTCGGCAGAGTCGACGTTCTCGGCCGTGGCGACGGCGAAGTGTGCTGGCGACATCGGTCCCACCAGTCGTCCGGCTCCGATAAGAAGCGGGATATTGAGGCTGGCAAGATCGGAGACGTGTGGTTTGTCGGGCGACTCAAACGTACGGGCTTCACTCTCTGGTGCACACCGCAAAGCCACGGTGCCTGAGGAGGTATCAGCAAAACCGTGTTCCACGTAGGCCGCCAGAGCCTCAGCATCGAGGTCGCCCATTGGAGGGCGGCTTCCGTACCGTTCTAGAACTTCGGCCTTCGAACCGAACTCGCCTCGCCGCTTGCGGGCGGCCGCGCCCATGGTGTTGCCCTTATTGGGGATCGTGACTCCGTCCGGGAGCACGATCGGTTCGAACAGAAACGCAGCTCGGAACGAACCCGGTCGTTTCACCTCGGCTAGCCCGATGGCAGCTCCGCCCATCGAGTGTCCGAACCCGGCGACCGGCCCTCCGATCCAATCGATGCAGGCCAGCACGTCGTCGGCCATGCCCGTCCAGGCAAAGTCGCCCGACGAGGGGGCGGCGGTGGCCCCGTGGCCTCGCATGTCGAGGGCCCAGACCGAGAAGTTGTTTTGAAGGCGGCGGGCAAAGGGTTCATAGGCCAAGCCGTGAAACCCGGTGGCATGACAGATCAACAACGGCGGCCCAGCCCCACCCAAGTCGTGGAGAGCAACCTCGATCTCATCCGATGACGACACCCACTGTGTTCCCGAATTCACGGGGTCATCCTGTCGCATCGGAATTCGTCGCGCCAAGTTCTCCCACGAAGTCGGCGATGAGATCTACGACCATCTCAGGGTCGTGATGATGTAGCAGGTGCCGTCCTCCGGCGAGAGGCACCGCCCGAGCGTTCGAGCCGATCGCCTCGGCACTGAGGGTCGCATGGCTCGGAGTAGCGTACTCGTCGTCGCTGCCCTGGGCGATCCAGACTGGCCGAACGATTTGGCCGAGCACACCGCGAATGTCCCACCGTTGGAACTCAGACGAAGTCCAGACGCCGCTCCACGCCTCGAACAGTTCTGCGGGGTGGGAATGAAATCGGCTCAGGCCTTTTTCGAATCGGTCGCGGGCCGCCCGCATCGACTCGATCGCGTCGAAACAGATCGTTTCGACCCACGTGTGTGCAGCCAGGGTGAGGGTCGCCTGTTCTCCGCCGTGGGTAGCTGCGTGGATCAGCGCAATCGAGCCGCCGTCGGAGTGCCCGACGACGAGGGGCTGGTCGCAGCCGAGGCTCTCCAGAACGTCGTGCAGGACGTCTGCCTCTTGATGGAGCCAATCGGTTGGCCATGGGCCCGAGGGAACTGGAGTCGACTGTCCATGTCCGCTGCGGTCATAGGCCGCGACGGTGAGGTTTGTCCGCTCGGCCACAGTGCCCGGAACGAGGCCCCACTGCTCGATTGAGCCGAGGCCATCGTGAAGCATCACGATGCTGGGAGGCCCGGCGCCCCACTGATGCACCGTCAGGCGGCGTGCTCCCAAGGTGAGCGTTGACCGATTGGTCGGAGGCCTACTCGTTGGCGACTCGTTGGTACGGGGCTCAGTGATGGTCGGGCTCCAGCGGCTCGTCGGGCAATGCTTTTACCCGGGCGGTGCGGCGACGACGCTCCGGTATGAGACCTCGCATCGACTCGTATCGCCCGAAACACAGCAGACGGTCGCCGTCTTCGAGCACCCGGTTCCGCTTCGGATTTGGAATCACCGCTGTCCCGCGGTGCAGCGACAAAACCGTGATGTCCTGATCTTCCAAATCGGACTCGGCCAGGGTCTTTCCTACGAGGTCGGACTCGGTCTTGATCAGCAATTCCGCCACCCCGTAACCAGCGGAAACCGACAGCCGCTGATGAACGTCGAGAGTCGGGAAGCCAACCTGGTTCGCGATGTACTCGATGATCGCCCCCGCAACGTCGAGTCCGGTGGCCGATTCGATCCCTTGGAGGCCGGGGGAGGAATTGACTTCCAGGATCAACGGTCCGTCGTGACCTTCGAGCATGTCGACACCAGCGACCCGAAGTCCCATGATCTGCGCCGCTCGCACAGCAGCCTGTTCGTACTCGTCGCTGAGCTCCACCCGCTCGACCGATCCGCCGCGATGGACGTTGCTGCGGAATTCATCGCCGTAGGCGGTGCGTCGCATCGCCGCGATCACGCGGCCACCCACCACCAATGCTCGAATGTCGCGTCCTCGGGATTCGGCGATGAACTGTTGGAGCAGCACGTTGGTGCCGGTCGTTTGAAGGGTCTCGATGATCGTTTCGGCGAGCTTTGCGTCAGGAGCGAGAATGACTCCGATTCCCTGGGTTCCTTCGAGCAGCTTGATGATGACCGGCGCACCACCGACCCGCCGGATTGCGGGGATGACGTCTTGGCGGTCTCGGACGAAGGTCGACGCGGGAATTCCCATGTCGTGACGAGACAGAATTTGTAGGGATCGAAGCTTGTCCCTCGAGTTGCTAATCGCCGCGGAGCCATTGGGCGTGTAGACGTCCATTTGCTCGAACTGTCGGACCACGGCCGTACCGAAGTACGTGATCGACGCACCCACGCGAGGAAGAACCGCATCGTAGTCGCTCAGTTGTTTGCCCTGATACTGCAGGTTCGGGTCGTTTCGAGAAAGGTCGATCGCAAACCGAAGCGTGTTGAGGACTCGCACTTCGTGCCCTCGGTCGATCGCGGCGACCTGCAAACGTTGGGTGCTATAGCTTTTGGGCGCCCGGGACAGAATGGCCAGTTTCACGAGATGATTCCTTCCGTGGGCGCTTTGAGGTCGGTGATCTCCGCAACGTGGGCGATGGCATCGCCGCGGTTGAGGAGCGGGTCGAGCGAAAGGCCTATGACGAGGCCGGTAATCGGCGACCGTGGCGTCGCCAATCGATTGCCTTGGGTGTCATGGATTCTCCCGATCGTTTGCCCCTTTCGTACCTCCTCACCGATCGAGACGTCCAGGCGAATGATCCCACTCTGGCTGGCTCGGACCCATTTGCTGGCGTGGCTCTCGGCGGAAGGGCGCAGCGGGCGCGCCCCATCACTATCGATCATGTTGATGGATTCGAGCACCCGAAGAACACCGTCGACGCCAACGTTGATCGCTTCTTCATCGAAGCGCCAAGCCTCGCCCGCCTCATAGACCAGAACCTTTGCACCGGCCTCGCTACCAGCCTGGCGCAGCGAGCCGTCGCGGTTGGAGGCGTGCATCATGAACGGCGCAGCAAAGGCCGCGGCCAGTGACCGGGTTTCGGGGTCCTTCAGGTCGGCCCGAATCTGCGGCAAATTGGTTCGATGGTCTGAGCCGGTATGAATGTCGATTCCGTAGGAGCAGCGACTCACGACCTCAGTCATCATGAGATAGGCGATCTGGCGAGCCAACGAACCCCGAGCCGAACCCGGAAAGGAGCGGTTTAGGTCACGCCGGTCGGGTAGGTACCGGTCGCCGTTCAAGAAGCCGTAGATATTGACGATCGGAACCGCCAGCAGGGTGCCTCGGATCGTCGCCGGATCGATTCGTTCCAGAACCTGCCGGATGATTTCGACCCCGTTGATTTCGTCGCCGTGGATGGCGCCGTTGATCCACACCGACGGCCCTGCGGTTCGACCGTGGACAGCAATCAGGGGAAGGGTTACCGGCGTTCCGGTTACCATGCGGGCCACGGGGAGTTCGATGGCGCGGCGTGAGCCAGGGAAGACCGACGTGTCGCCGATCATCAGGTTCTCATTCGTCATCGTCGTCGTTCTCTCTGTTTCTCGAGCGAATGTCGTCGGGAGGGACGACACCCAGATACGAACCGCCGGGGTCGACACCGAACCCTTGCCTCAGTGCCTCGCGGCCGATCAAAACCCGAAATCCCATCTCGTCTCGACGGGTGAGGGTGAATTCGGCCGTCACGTCCGTGTCCGCTATTCGTAGGGTCGTAAGAATGACGGGCCGTTCCTCGGCCTCACCGCTGGAACTTCGCACGCTTCGAACGTCGATTAGGTCGGCGGTGGCCGTCAGCTGATCCAAACTGGAGTTCTGCCATGGGGCAAGGCGAAATCGCACCCGTTCGAACCCGGATTCGGTGAAGAGTTCCACCTCGGACGCGTGCAGACTTGATGTGCGGGCGCCGGTGTCTACCTTCGCCTTGATCCACGGGACTCCAAGATCGGGGAGGGCAACCCACTCCCGCCAGCCAACGAACTTCAACACGCCCTATTCCTATCAGCCCAGGGCCGCTGAACGTCACCAATCGATCTGGTCAAAGAGTCGCCAGAGCTTGCGGGCTCGATGAGGGTTGGTCGCCTGGACGAATCCGATGTGACCCTGTAGGTACGAGCGGAACTGGGGATGTTGGTTCCGGTTCGCAGCGGAGGCCCCATTGACCGAGGCGTCGTGGAGGATGGCCTTGAGTCGGTCGTAGTTGTGGCGGTGGACATTCGTGTGGCGGTTGACTACGAGACCAGCGATCACCTGCCGCTCGTTTTGACCTCGAAGAACGGTCTTGTCGTGGTTACAGAAGAATCCTTCGTCGGCGATGATGTCTTCGGCAGTTTCGATGAGTCGTTCGATAGTGCGAGCGACCAGGCCGTCAGCGCTGAAGGCCATGTCGTCGGCGTATCTCGTGTACCGGGCGCCGAAGGAGTTGGCCAGTGCTCCCATACGTTGGTCCAGTCGGTAGCACACCAGGTTGGCGAGCGCTGGAGACGTTGGGGCTCCCTGTGGGAGATGCGGGTTGGCCAGTGCGGCGGCCGAGGATGATCGAGCGTCGATGAATTCTGCCGGGGTCGAGTTCGTGCACAGTCCAGCCAGTGTGCGGGCCACTGGTGGCGCGTAGCCCAGCGCCTCAAAGAGCCGTACGACACGAGCCGCGCCGATCGAGTTGAAGAAGTTTTTTAGATCCATTCTGAGCACCGACTGACGCCCTGTGTGGGGCGCCGCGAAGGTCTGGATCGAATGGCCTTTTCGAAAACCGTGCACGGCCTGATGTGGCGGAACGTGATCGAGGATTGAACGAAGTACCCAACGCTGGAAACCCTTCAGGTTCTGTTTGGGTGCCTCCACGAGGCGGCTGCCGCCGCGTGGTTTTTCGAATCGGTGGTACCGATAGTGGCGAAGCTGTTCAGTTTTGACCGTGCGCTCCATCTGCTTGAGATCTGCGTACCACTCGAGCTCGGTTGGGGACAGGCCTAGCCGGCTCGCCAGCTCGCCTGGAGTGTTGATCACCTCGACCGGCCAGCGTCGCTCGCCCATTTGCAGCGGGAGTGGACGCCAGAGTTGTGGCGGCGACCAGCGGCCCGGCCTCCGCTGGGTCGGGTTCCGCAACCACTGAAGAACTGGGTCCTGCTGGTCGGATCGTGCCGCCTCTGCAACGGCTTTCTGCACGATGGTTCGAAATTCTGGCGTGTCATCGCCGGGGTTGTCTGGTACCCGAGTCGTAACGGCGGCTGCAACGTTGCGGAGCCATTCGGCCTCGACGGTCTGCAGGTCATGCGCCGCACGCGACGCCATGAGATGGGCAACCCACACGCCATCTACGAAGGCGAACGAAACGACGTTGGCAATGACTCGATTGGGATTGGATTCCATGGCACCGGCGAGGGAGCGTTCCGACTCAACTCGTTTTGGGTGCAGTAACGCAGGCGCAGCCTGCCGCACCTGCATTGGACGCAATGGCTATCCACTGCTTATATCCCCGGGGGTGCCCCGGAGTGGGATGGGCCCGAGGGCCTTTCCCGGGCTCGGAACGCTCCCGTAGCCGATCTCAGCCTAACTCTTCAGCTGACCAGGCAACAGGCGGATGGTCAGCGCAGAAGGAGGTCGACAGCTTCGGTCAGATCTGATGGGTTCGTGGTGCGGACCTGCCGCCCTTCGAACTCGACGATGAGCTCTCTGTCGCCCGAAAGTGAACGCATTTCTTCCGCCGCCCGAAAGGCATCCTCGGGGTCGACGGTCACGAGCACCGTCCCGCTCAAGGGGTCAACGAAATTCACGTGACCGTTGGCTTCTTTGTTGAACGTGATGCCTTCGTGCACTGGGGTCAGCACACTCGGCGCGACCGGTTCAGCAAACGTCGAGTCGGCGAACACATGCTCGTCGGGATGATCCGCGATCTCGACCGGGCCGTGATAGCCCACATACCCGTAGTCTTGGTAGCGGACATCGTCGGACCAACTCGCCAGACTGATGAACGCGACGATTGAGGCGATCAACCACACCAGGGCGGCCTTCTTGGAGGATGACCCCCGGCGACCGTGGGTCACAGAGAGGACAACGAGCGCCACGGTGGAGAAGAGTCCCAAGAATTGAGAGTCGAACAGGTTCGGCAGAAGACCCTGGGAATACCAGCCGGTGATCCCGCCGAGCAGAAAGGCAAGCCCAATCCCACGAGCCACCCACCAGGCGGGCCGTAGATCGGTGAGTAGTTGCCTGGTCCAAGGCCACGCCGCGGCCCTGACTTTTCGGCCGAGTTGGAGTAGCACGCTGGCGAGCACCAGCCAGGCCGAGTCCGGCGCTGGTGGCTGTCGTGGCGGCGACGGTGTGTGTGGCCGGTCAGCTATCGGCGGCAGTCCAGCGGCGGAACGAAGCTCGCTCACAAATCGAAGCGGCGGTCCAACCAGATCATCGGGGTGGCCGTCGAGCTCCATTGCGATCTCGCCAACGATTTGACGGATGTCGTCGCGCAGCTGGGTCTGTAGCTGGGGAGAGAGGTCCCAGAGCAGCACTGAGCAGCGAGCAAGGTATTCCTCGACCATGGGGTTGGTTGCAGTTGTCGTTGTCATCAGATCTCTTCTTTCAGAAGGAAGGCCATGGTTTCCACAAAGTGCCGCCAGGTCTTGGCATCGTCTCGAAGCCGGCGCTTTCCTGCGGTCGTGAGTTTGTAGTACTTGCGATGCGGTCCGCTATCGGAGGGCCGCATGTACGAGTCGACGAATCCATCGTTGTGAAGTCGGCGCAGGGTGCCATAGACAGATGCTTCGCCGACGCTCTCGTGTCCAGCTTCGCGAAGCCTGGTCACGATCTCGTAGCCGTAGCTATCTCCGTCGAGGAGGACTCGGACGACCGCAAGGTCGAGCACGCCCTTCAGTAGTTGGCTTGTATCCATTCGTTGCTCCTGACTAACGCAATGCGCACTACCACGCTATGCGTAGTAGTGGACACTAGCAAGGCTTGAACGTGAAATTCGTTCGGTCGAAGATTTTCGCCACGACCGGATTCACTGTGGAAGGATGGCCTTATGGCTTGGATCGAAACCGTTCCCGACGAGCAGTGGCCCGATGACAGTCAGCTGGCGAACCTCTACGGACAGGTGGTCGACGGCGCCCACGGCCGAGTCGACCACATCATGGCGATCCATTCGCTGAACCCCAGGGGTTTAGCAGCCCATAACGGCCTGTATCAGTCGGCGATGGCGGGAACGGCGACTTTGAGAAAGGTAGAGCGGGAGCTCATCGCTCTGGTCGTAAGCCTGGAGAACCACTGCCACTATTGAGTCGTTCATCATCGGCGCGGTCTGCGTCGCCTCCTTCATGACGATGAGTTGCTCGCTGCGGTTGAATCCAACTGGCGGGAGGCTTCGCTCTCGCCGTCCCGGACAGCGATGCTCGAATACGCGGTAAAGCTCACCTTGCAGCCCGGTGACATGAAGCGAGACGATGTGGACGCGCTCCGGTCTGCGGGATTCTCTGATCGCGACATTCTCGACATCGTCGAGGTGACAGCGTATTACGCCTACGTGAACCGAATCGCAGATGGGTTGGGCGTTCCCGACGAGGCGTGGATTCAAGACTGACCACGCATCGGTTGCCTACATTGGGCATAATTTGTTATGGCCCTGGTGCGCGAAACGAAACTGCCCGGCGTGGGAGTGCGCCACGAGTTCACCACCGAAGCCGGTGAGGTAATTGGCGTCCTGGTGCACCATGACGGTCGACGCGATCTCCTGATGTACGACAGCGTTGACCCGGACGCCTGCGCCTCCACCACCGGTCTTACCGCTCCAGACTCTCGAGTGTTGGCCGAAATGCTGGGTGCCAGTCAGATCGCTGAATCATTGCAAACCGTTCAGCAGGACGTGGCCGGTCTGGCCATCGAATGGATCGAAGTTCCGGCTTCATCCTCGGCTGCGGCGAAGAACCTGGCCGATGGTGAGTACCGGCAGAAGACCGGCGCGTCCATCGTGGCGGTGCTGCGGTCCGGCGAGTCGATTCCGGCCCCCGCACCCGACTTCGAACTTCACGTTGGCGACACCGTGGTGGCCGTCGGAACTCAGCAAGGGGTCGCTGCACTCCGATCGCTGATCCTTACGTGATCATTGGATCATCTGTGATCTTTGCTGCTGGCAGCACCGAGACGGCCCTGGCCTTCGTTGAGGTTGGCGCCATCGTGGTGCTGCTCGGCGTTCTGGCACGGATCTCCGGCCGTCTCGGCGTCACCGCGGTGCCGTTCTATTTGGTGGCAGGTCTTGCCTTCGGCGAGGGAGGTCTTGCGAGAATCGATGTCAGCGAGAGCTTTGTTCAGCTGGCGGCCGAGATCGGCGTCCTCCTGTTGCTGTTCTCCCTGGGGCTGGAGTACTCAGAATCAGAGCTGCGGGAGGGGCTGAGAACGGGAACGGTTTCTGGAGTTCTCGACATGGTCTTGAACGCCGGGCCGGGGCTCTTGCTTGGCTTGGCTTTGGGATGGGACCCGTTGGCTGCCATCTTGCTTGCTGGCGTCACTTGGATTTCTTCCTCCGGTGTCGTGTCGAAGGTTCTGGGAGATCTGGGCCGACTCGGCAACCGCGAGACACCAGCGGTCCTGAACGTGTTGGTCATCGAAGACCTGGCGATGGCGGTCTATCTGCCGCTGGTCGCGGCGCTCATCGTGGGCGGAACGTTGGCGACGACACTGGGGAACATCGCAATCGCGCTGTTCGCAGTCACCGTGATCTTGTTATCGGCCCTGCGTTTTGGTCAACGCCTCAGCGCCTTGCTTGCCGGCGGATCCGATGAAGCGCTCCTGCTCGGCGTCTTCGGCATCACCCTGCTCGTAGCGGGTGGCGCCCAGCTGCTCGACGTGTCCGGAGCAATCGGGGCGTTCCTGGTGGGACTAGCGATCTCGGGTCCAACCGAGGAACGAGCGATGCGGTTGGTGTCACCGCTTCGGGACCTGTTCGCGGCCACGTTCTTTGTGTTCTTCTCGTTCCAAATCGACCCGGCCGATCTTCTTGGCGTTATGGCGCCGGCGATTGGGCTCGTCGTTGTTACCGCATTCACCAAAGTGATCGTCGGCTGGTACAGCGCTGCTCGGATGGGGATTGGACCGCAGGGTCGGTTGCGGGCCGGCACGGTGCTGATCGCCCGGGGCGAGTTTTCGATTGTCATCGCCGCCCTTGGTGCCGACCTGTTGGACGGTCCCGAGTTGGGTGCTCTCGCTGCAGCTTATGTGCTGGTGTCGGCGGTGCTGGGGCCTCTGACCACCAAGTTCTATCACCTGATTCCGCTTCCAGACTCGGTCACCCGTCGATCCCGGACACCACAGCCCACACTTCGTTGACGGCCACGGGTCGGCATCGGAAGCGGTGTTAGCGCGGCGACCGATCTAGTGTCGGAGCGTGACCAACGACGCGGTTCTCGACTCCCGCCGAGGTTGGTTCACCGTCGTCGCAGCTTTTGTCTCGTGCGCTGTCACGCTGGGAACCGCCTACAGCTTTGGCGCGTTCTTCGAGTCGATGAGCGACGAATTCGGTACCGCCGCCGGACGGACCGCGGTGATCTTTGGAGTCACGACGTTCACGTTCTTCTGGCTGAGCATGGCGACCGGTCGGATACTGGATCGGTTCGGACCTCGGGTCGTGCTTCTCATCGGGGCGGCGTCGTACTGTGCTGGCCTATTGCTCACCGCCCGGGTTGAATCCCTCACGCTCGGATACCTCACCTACGGCGCCGGCGTTGGTTTGGCGGCGGCCTGTGGGTATGTCCCGATGATTGCGATGGTCGGCGGTTGGTTCGATAGGAATCGTGCGGTCGCGGTGGGGATAGCGGTTGCCGGGATCGGCGTTGGCACGTTGATCATGTCCCCACTATCCGCTGCGTTGATCGAGCGCTTTGGATGGCGAGACACCTATGACCTTCTGGCGGTGGTGGGCACGGCGATGCTCCTCGCCTGTGTGCCGCTGGCCGCAACTCCGCCCGGCCAATCTGGCCCCGTAGCCAGCCGGTTTCGCGATGCGATCGGGTCGCCGGTTTTTCGACGCCTGCACCTATCGGGTTTCTTTCTGGGCCTAGCGCTCTTCGTGCCGTTTGCCTTCGTCGGCCAGTACGCCAAGGAGAGCGGGGTTTCTCCAGTGCAGGCATCAGTGCTGGTTGGCGTGTTGGGCGGTGCCAGCGTGGTATCGCGCATCGGGTTTGGCGCACTAGTGAATCGGTTCGGTTCGTTCCGGCTCTACCGAACCTGCTTCCTCATCCACGCGGCCAGTTTCCTCGTGTGGTTGTCGGCCGGGTCGTCGTTTGTGGTGTTGGTTTTGTTCGTCTTGGTGCTTGGCGTCGGGTACGGGGGGTTTGTTGCGCTCGGTCCGATCGTGGTGGCCGATCGAATGGGTGTCGTAGGCCTCGGTTCACTACTGGGCCTGCTCTACACCGCCCCCGGCTTGGGTGCACTTTTGGGTGCGCCGCTGGCTGGCGTGCTTATCGATCGCACCGGTTCCTACACCACGTCGATCATCGGTTGCGTCGCGGCCGCATCGATCGGGTTTGTCCTGCTCTTCGGCCTTCCCATGACCAATCAAGGGCGGCTCGAAAGGGCCGAGACCGCCAAGGGATAGGCGTTCTGGAACGAGGTTCTTGTATCAAGCGACGGCTCGGTCGCTCTCCTTTGTGAACGGCCGCAACGGGCGGCTGTCCCATCGCCCCTGGAGTATCAATGACCGAGAATCTGTCCCTTTTCAGCGCGGATTCGCAGCGGACTCACGTCGTGACGGGAGCCACCGGCTTCGTCGGATCCGCTCTCATTCTCGAGCTGCTCCAACGCACCGAAGGCCTCGTGATCGCCATCGTTCGACCCCGAGAAAACCAGACTCCGGCGGAGCGGCTACGCCAACTACTGGATGAGCTGGTTCACGGCTACGCCCTGCCCGATTCGGTCCACCTCGAGGTTGCCACCCGCGTTCTGGCTGTTGCGGGCGACATCGAACAGGACCAGTGCGGAATCGACACCACGGTGGCCGACGCGTTGCACGGCGCTGAATTCTGGCACTGCGCAGCTTCGCTTCAATATCAGGAGCGGCACCGTACCCAGATCGAACGGACCAACGTCCTCGGCACCGCCAACGTAGTCAAGCTCGCCGAGCGTTCGAAGTGTCCGGTATTCAACATGACCAGCACCGCCTATGTGGTCGGTACCCGACGGGGCGACGTTCCCGCTGAAGTCCCGGACATTCGGCTGGTGAACAACTGCTATGAACGATCAAAGATCATGGCCGAGGAGCAGGTGCAGACAAGCCATCTGCGAGCTCGCATTCTTCGGCCGAGCGTGGTGATCGGACATTCCCTCACTCAGCACAGCATTAGTAGCGACGGCCTCTACGGCTTTGTTCGCAACCTCACCAAGTTCCGCAACGCACTCGAACGCACCCAACCGGGCCTGGCCACCACTCTTCAAGTCTCCATTCATGTACACGCCGACGGCCGCCTGGATCTCGTGCCGGTCGACTCGGTCGTAGCCGACGCCGTGGGCCTCAGCAACGCCGACGCTGAGGCCGGCTACTACCACCTCACCAACCCAGCCCCGGTCTCGCTGGGTCACGCCGTCTCGCGGTGCTTCGAGCTCTCAGGCCTCAACGCGCCCCGGATGGTCGAGAGCCGTGACCAGCTGGGCGCAGTCGACATGAAGCTCCAGCAGCGCATCGACTTCTACAGCTCGTATCTGATCAACTCGAAACGGTTCGACCGATCTTCGGTTCAGGCGGTCCTGGGCAACGACGCTCGCGCCGGTTTCGATCTCGACAACGGCCGATTCGACCACTTCTGCACGTGGTTTCTCGATCGACTCGAAGGATCCAGGCCACGGGTGCCGGTGCTTCGATGAGCGGCCGGCCGATCATCGTTGTTGGCACCGGTCGCTGCGGGAGCACGCTGCTTTCACAGATCGTCCGGGCTCATCCGGATGTCCTCAGTGTGTCCGAGGTGTTCTCGTTCGTGACCGACCTGGGCGCCCGAATCGAACGGGCCTTCCCACTCGGCTGCATCGACGGCCGCCAGTTCTGGCAGATCCTCGCCCAGCCCCAGCCCCGCCAGTCGATTCTCCTGGAGAACCATCGACAGATGGCTGAGGTCGTCTACCCGCTGCATCAGGGGCGGTTCTCACCCAATGCGTTGCCACCCATTCTTCAGGCGATGGTGCCGCACGTTGAGCCAGGTCAACCCGATGAGCTGTTCGACTCGCTCTCCGACGAAGTAGCGACCTGGCCGGCAGCACCGGTGGCCGATCACTATCGTCGGCTTTTCCAGAGCCTGGCCGGTCGGTTTGGTAAACGGCAGTGGGTCGAGCGTTCCGGTGGTTCGCTTCGTGTTGTCGAGCGGTTGATTGATGCGTTCCCGGAAGCGGGCATCGTCCATCTCGTTCGGGACGGTCGAGACACCGCATTGTCGATGAGTCGTCATATCGGTTTTCGCATGGCCATGCTTTGCGGTCTGCAGACCGAAATCCTCGGGGTCGATCCCTACGAGTGTTCCGATCGCAGCGATGAAGCAGACCTCTCCGAGGAACTGGTCGACACGCTGCCGGAGAACTTCACCGCTGATGCTTTCGATCGATTCGATCTACCATCAGCGCTCTGTGCCCACTACTGGTCGGGCGAGATCGTGTCTGGCCTGAAGGCTCTTGAAAGGGTCCCTTCGAGCTCGCTGCTGACGATGCGCTATGAGGATCTCATAGCTGACCCGGCATACACGATGCAACGCATGTGCGACTTTGCGGGTTACGGCGCTCCGGCTCGTTGGGTTGCCGAAGCCTCGGCCATGGTTCGCAACGAACAACCGCGTTGGCCGCAGCTCCCACCAGAGGAACAGCGGGACCTTCTCGACGCCTGCGGCGCAGGGTTCGACGCTCTCGAACGCATAGGCATTGGGTGGACCGGCCAATGATTGGGGTCGCGTTGCAGGCCCTCGTTGTGGTGATGATGGCGTCGATCGGATTCGAAGTACGTGTCACGCAGTTAGTTGGAGGACTGCGTGGCGCTCGCTGGGTTCTTGGGGCGGCGGCCTTGAACCTGGCGGTCTTCCCGGCGGTGGTCTGGGCCCTAGCGGAGGGGACCGACCTATCGACCGGCATGGCCACGGGTCTCATCCTGTGCGCCGCAGCACCGGCCGGCCCAATTGGGCCGGTGCTGTCCAAGTTGTCCAATTCAGATCTTGCATTCTCCACAGGACTGATGGTTCTGCTGGGCGTGCTCGGTCTGTTCACTACTCCGCTCACCGTGCAGCTTGCTCTCGGAGATCACGACGGTGGAATCTTCGTCCCGATGTTCACCGCATTGCTGGTCTTTCAAGTGATGCCGTTGGTTGTGGCGATGTTGGTGGCGTCCCGACTTCCAGGGCTGGCCGGTCGCCTAGCAAAGGTGTTCGGGCTTGCCGCCAACGTCTTGCTCGTGGGGATCGTGATCGCCCTTCTCATCCTCCGGGGCGACGTGCTCTCATCGACGTCGGTCTGGGTGCATGCCTGGCTTGCTGGTGGAATCTTGGTTGTTCTCGCCCCCATCCTTCGAATGTCGCCACCCGGGAGCATGTTGCGGTCGCTGCTCACAGTGACGGCGGTGCGAAACATGTCGGTGGCGTTGTTCTTAGCCTCTCGGTTCTTCGACGACCCGGCGGTCGAAGCGACCATCTTGCTCTGGTCGTTCTGGATGATCCTGCTACCCGGTGCCGTGGGAGTCATCGCAGGACGGTTCCGAACCAGCGAAAAACGGCCGGATGCTCCTGTAGCGGAACCGCTTCATCGGCCCGAAACGCCGCCGGTCTGTCCAGTGACAGCGTTGGCTCGGGTGGGTCTGCCAGCTTCGTTTATCCGGCCGAGTCCCCGTCGCAATTGAGGCTAGACGGTGGTGAGCTCGTCAGCCGACAGTGCTCGGTCGGCTGTTGAGGTGACGACCGATCGGATGACATCGGCGGCCGACGTTGCCGACCACAACGCCAACGCCAGGATTCCCAGGAACTTGGGGCCGTCTTCCAACACACCCCGAAGGCCGGTGTCAGCTCCGGAGAAAAGCACTTCGACGGTCAGGGACATAGCGAAGGCCGATCCGGCGGCAGCGAGAAACTGGAACCGGGTCCGAAGAAGTTCCTGCATCGAGGTTGCTGCCCAGACCAGACCGGCAAGTCCGTAGATGGCGAGGATGCCGACCTTGGGCACGCCGAGGGTGCGGGGGAGTAGATCGCTATGAAAGAGGAACAGATCGTCGAGGAGGAGAATTGCGAACAACAGTCCACCGCCACGAAAGGCGCTCTGGGCCCGCCGACGACCAGCCAGTCCCGCAACCCAGCTGGTCATGAAACAGAAGCAGACCGAAGCGGTCCATGCGATCATCCCCAGCGCCGCCACCATGCCCACGTACCAGCGCTGGCCTCCAACCGAAGTAGCGTCCATGAACAGGTCCGATGATGGAACCAGGTCCTGCAACAGCACGACCGCGATTACCGCCAACCCGGCCGTCCACAGCCCCAGGAGCGGAACGAGCGCGGAAATGCCCTTGCTCACGCGGGATCGGCGACGATCCTGGCCTGGCGAACTCATGTTTCTCCTGTCGGCCTCGATGTAGCCGAGCCGAGTCGTTGGCGATGTAATTCTGACCGACCCATAATGGCCAGATGAGTGAGTTGCCTCCCGCCCAGTTTCGCAAGACCAAGGCTGGAAAGTGGGCTGTTATGGCGCCGGTCCAGTCGTTGGAGGCTGCGCTCCAGGGCGATGGCAAGGTCGATGTGTTGAAGAAGAACGGCGACTGGTCCAAGTTCACCGTCGGCTCACTCGGCAAGGCGTTCGATGTCGACGGCGTCTCCATGTGTTACGGGTATGCGCCCGGTGACGAAGACACCAGCGGCGGCTCCGGCGGTGCGTCGCAGGGCGGGTCCGGTGGCGGATCTCGCAGCGGATCTCGCGGTGGTCAGGGGTCGTGGGGCTCCAGCGCTCCGCCACAGGAAGCTCCGCCATCGGAGGCATCCTGGGCCAACGCCCCGGCGTTCGACGACAGCGAACCTCTCCCCGAATATCAGGGTGGCCCCGAAGACGAGTGGCAAGAGTTCTAGCCCCGGTGGATCCCCAGGATGTAGTGAATCTTCAAACGACGCCGCCACCGCCGGTATGGGGTGTGGTGGTTCGCCCTCAGGCGCTCGATTCGCTCGCCGATCGGTGGGCTGCTGACCGCTTCGATCTCCCTGCCTTTGATTACCCGGGCACGCCCGACGTTCGAGACGAATCATGGTGGTTTGACTATGTGACCCTGTCGGTCTCAGTTCTTGCTTGTCTGTGGGCCCCGGCCGATCACGACACGTGGTTTACCGAACTAGACGGCGAATGGCTCGATGATGCTCCCGGGATCTTCGCCGTGTTCACCCGACTGCTTGGCGACCCCGCCGGGCTCGACGTCGCTTCGTTCGCCGACTTGAGCGACGAGGCGGGCGCTCAATTGTTTGCTGGTCGAGGCACCCTCCAGCTGATTCCCGAACGCGTGGACCTCCTCCGTCAGGTTGGCGCCGCACTTACCGAGCGATGGGGTGGGACGGCGCTCAACCTGGTGACCGAAGCCGGTAGAGACGGCAAGCGGATCGCCAACCTTCTCACCGAGACCATGCCGGGATATCTCGATCGGCCCATCACCTCGGCCGGGGAGTTGCGGTTCGACAAGCTCTCGCATCTCGCCGCCGCCATCATGGCCGCCGGGGTCGGGTGGGCCGACGCCGGATTCAGCGGGTTCGATGACTTCCCGGTGTATCCCGACTACATGCTGCCACG
>CALHFG010000076.1 GCA_938029215.1 uncultured Acidimicrobiales bacterium
CCTTTTCCACCAATGACAATAGGGATCTTGGCTTGCACGGGTCGCGGCTCACAGAGCGCGTCGGTTAGCTGGTAGTAGTCGCCAGCAAACGTCGTCGAGCGGTTGGTCAGCATGGAAACGATGACTTCCATGCCCTCCTCAAAGCGATCGGATCGCTCTTTCTTTGTTCCCAAGGGGATTCCGTAGGCGTCGGACTCCATGAAGTTCCAGCCAGCGCCCATGCCAAGTTCAAACCGGCCATCGGAGATGTGGTCGACAGTGGCGGCCATGTTTGCCGTGACTGCGGGGTGACGGTGATGCATGCCGTTGACCATGGCCCCGATCCGAATTCTGCTTGTCGCTTGCGCCAGGGCTCCGAGCATCGTCCATCCCTCGAGATTCGGGCCGTCGAAGGGTTCAGCTAGCGGATAAAAGTGATCCCAGTTCCACGCGGATTCGAATAGGTCTATCTCATCAGCTGCGCGCCAAACATCGAGAAACTCGCCCCAAGTGGCGTGATGGGGTGGCGTTTTGATCGCATGTCGTCCGCTCATGGTTTGTCCTTAATGGCCGCTGTACAAGTCCTTGGTCTTTGGTAGCTGCTCCAGACCTATCGAGCAATTCGTGTTGACAGTCGCAGGTAGCTGTGCGGTGACTCTCAGCTGATTCACGGGTTCACCCCGCAGAGTATGAATCGACGCCTTAGCCGACCGGAGCCCTCACAATGTCAACCTCGTTATTGTTCGCAATCGACCTCGCCGCTATCTCGCTTCTGACATTCGGGCTCTACTTTCCCCGCCACCGCCGCAAGGATCTACTGGTTGCGTTCCTAGGAGTCAACGTAGGTGTGTTGGCCGTCGCAAACGCCCTAGCCTCTGCTGAGGCTTCGGCTGGGCTCGGACTTGGACTCTTCGGCGTGCTCTCGATCATCCGACTTCGATCCAACGAACTCGATCAGAACGAAGTCGCCTACTACTTTGCGTCCCTGTCGCTAGGACTTCTCGGCGGCATCTCCGTGGAGCCGGTGTGGCTCAGTCCGGTATGCATGGCCGCCATCCTTGGCGTCGTCTTTATCGCGGATCATCCTCGGCTCTTCGCCAACTACCGGCGCCAGAACATTGTGTTGGATCGAGCATTCACCAACGAGGCTGCACTGATCGCTCATCTCGAATCAGAACTAGACGCCATCGTGCACGACATCAAAGTTCGCAAGGTCGACCTGGTGCAGGACACCACTGTGGTGGAGGTGCGGTACGAGCTCGTTCGGGGACTGGTTCTCGACGGCAGCCACGAAGCCCTAACGTCTGCATCCGGCGTAAACCAATGACCGGCTCAATGCTGCTTGCCGCCGCCGTGTGCTCCGAGAACCACCAGCCCTTCGACGCATTGGCAACAGTAAGCCTGGATGAGCTCAACGGTCAGGCGGCACTTCAGACTCGAACAGATCGCAAGTACCTCATCGCTGCTGCAGATCTTGCCTCGCTTGCGGCGATGTTGCCGACCACGACCCGAGTCTTGGAAATCGACGGCCGACGGCGCTCGGCCTACCAATCAACCTACTTCGACACCCCTGCCGTCGACTCCTACCTCGGGGCCGCACGAGCTCGTCCAAACCGATTCAAGGTGCGGGTTCGCACCTATCTGGACAACGACGCTCACTACCTCGAAGTCAAAACGCGCGATCGGTCTCGGCGGACCAGCAAGGTTCGCTGTTCTGTAGCAGCGGACAGTCATCTCCACCTCGGAGCCGATGGCCACGCGTTCGTCGTGGACAGGTTGACAGACGAGCTGGTCGGTCGTGCCGGAGCCGACCACGCCGCCATGGTGGGATCGCTGCAGCCAACTCTGAGAACGCACTATGAGCGGACAACGCTTCTGATCGCACCTCAGCTCGGTGGGGCACGCAGAACCTCAGCACCCAGTCGAGCAACAGTCGACACTTCACTTGCTTTCAGCGCGCCGGGTCAGCCTCGTTCCAGTCATCCCGACCTAGCAATCATCGAAACGAAAACCGTTGGGCCGCCGTCGGCGGTGGATCGACTCCTATGGCGCCACGGGCATCGCCCGGCGAAGGTGTCCAAGTACGCCATCGGGCTGGCTCTGTTCAACCCTGATTTGCCGGCAACCAAATGGAATCGGATCTTGCGCCGAGACTTCGGCTGGAAGCCGGATCACGAGTTGTAACAAGAGTTCCCAGACAGTTCACAGCTAACTCACAGGCATTGATGGTCTACTGAAGCCATGAAGCCATTCCCCTCCCCCTCCCACGTGTCGTCCGATGGCCGGTGAGCACCTGCTTGTCGTCGATGACGAGGAAAACCTGCGCACGATGCTGTCGGCGGCCCTCCGCCACCATGGGTTCGAAATCACCGTTGCCTCCAACGGTCGAGAAGCCCTCGCGGCGGTCGACGAGACCAAGCCCGACCTGGTGATTCTCGACGTGATGATGCCCGATCTGGATGGCTTCGAGGTATGTCGTCGGCTTCGTGCCGATGACAATCACACCCCGGTTCTCTTTCTGACTGCCAGAGACTCGACCGAGGACAAGGTGCGAGGACTGACCCTCGGTGGCGATGACTATCTCGAAAAGCCGTTCAGCCTGGATGAGCTCGTGGCCCGCGCTACTGCGGTTCTCCGCCGCGCCGGTGCGACAAAGGATGACGCGTCAATCTTGGAACTGGAAGACCTCAGCCTCGACGACGATGCGCATATCGTGCTGAAGGCCGGGGAACATATCCACCTCTCCCCTACCGAGTACAAGCTGCTCCGCTATTTGCTCATCAACAAGGGCCGGGTCCTCTCCAAGGCACAGATCCTCGACCACGTATGGGAGTACGACTTCGACGGCGACGGCGGCGTTGTCGAAACCTACATTGGTTACCTTCGTCGCAAGCTCGATACCGCCGATCCGAAACTCATTCACACGATTCGCGGGGCTGGCTATACGATCCGGGTGCAGCCATGACCATCCGGGCAGCGACAACGTGAAACACCTCGATCTTCGTTCTCGGTTGTTCATCGCGTTCGGGCTTGTGGCCGCGCTCCAGGTTCTTGTTGCGTTCGCACTTATTTCCATGACCCGCAACCACCTCGTCGACCAGATCGACGACCGCCTCGCCGTGGTCATGCCGCTGGACCGAGGTCCTCGCTTGAACCCGCCGCCTGAACGTCCGGGTGAGGGTGACCGACCCCCGACCGAACGATTGGGCGACACCTACGAAGGTCGACTGCTTCCCGACGGATCCCTTACGACGTTCTTCGCGCCCAATAGCACCGGTGTCGAGCTAGCTCCACCAGCAGTGACGCTGACGCAAGCCGAGACTTCGGGCGGCACCCCCATCACGGTGGACGCTCAAGACAATGCCTTCCGGTATCGCCTTACCGTCACGAGCGACCGGATTGCACAGGACACCTTCTTCATTACCGCTATTCCGCTCGATGGTGTCGACAACACGATGTCACGCCTCACCGCGGTCGTGATCGCCACGGTCGCAATCACCACCCTGGCGCTTGCGGTCATCACCCTCTGGATGCTTCGGCTCGGGATCGACCCCATCAAACGCATGACCCGGAGCGCCGAGGCCATCGCCGATGGCGACCTCTCCGAGCGCCTGAGCGATGTCGATCAACGCACAGAGGCGGGCCAGCTTGGTCTCGCCCTCAACACCATGTTGGGCCACATCGAAACGTCCTTCGCTGAGCGAGCTCGAGCCGAAGACAAACTACGCCAATTCATCGCTGATGCTTCCCACGAGCTCCGCACGCCGGCTACGACCATTCGAGGTTACGCCGAGCTCTACCAAGCGGGTGGCCTCCGTGATCAGGCCGATCTGGACGACGCCATGCGCCGCACCGCACAGGAGAGCCAGCGCATGTCTCGCCTCATAAGCGACATGCTCAACCTCGCGAAATTGGACCGACAGCCAACGCCAACAACCGAACCCGTCGATCTCGCCAGCATCGCCCGCGACGCTGCCGCAGATGCTCAGGTGACTCACCCGGATCGCACCATCGTCGCTTCGATCCCCGACGACATTGCAATGGTGACAGGCGACGAGGACCTCCTTCGCCAGGCCATGGCCAACATCGTTGGCAACGCGATCGTTCACACGAACACCGACGCACACGTCACCGTCGACCTCGTTCACAATGAAACCGACATCGTGGTGAGCATCAGCGATGCTGGCGAAGGTATGCCGCCCGAGGTTGTTTCCCGAGTTACCGAGCGGTTCTATCGAGCCGACGGATCACGTAGCCGGCACCAGGGCGGCAGTGGCCTTGGCCTTGCCATCGCCGACAGCATTATTGCGTCCCACCACGGAACGCTGCGAATTGACAGCACGGTCGGAACCGGCACGGTCGTCACGGTCTCTCTGCCCGCTCACATACTCAGCTGATTCCCAGGTTGCTCCCGGGAGGCCCACGGGTTCGTTTCTTACCTTGAAACTGCACCCGAACGTCGGGGCAGTGTCCAACATCCCTCAAGGACCGATTCACATGAAGAACCTCACAATAAAGACGCTTGCAACATTGACAGCAGTATCGATGCTGGCTGCGTGCGGAGTATCGGGCAGCGAGGGCGCTATTGCCACGACCACAGCCGAGTCGACAACGACAACGATCTCCGCAGCTGAGCCAACGACAACCTCGCTCGTGGCGAGCGACATCAACCTGGAGCCTCACGACACAACCAGCAGCTTCGTAATCGACGAGTCCAACACGGTCGAGATCATGCTCGGCTCCACGATCACCGCAAGCTCCGATGTTGTTTCGATCGAGGGCACGACGGCAACGATCACCTCTGCCGGGGCGTACGAGGTAAAGGGAACGCTGTCCGACGGAGCGATCATCGTCGATACTGAAGACGATGGGGTCGTCCAGATCATTCTGAACGACGCCGACATCACCAACACCTCAGGGTCCGCACTGGCGATCATGAACGCCGACGCCGCGGTCGTCATCCTGGCCGACGGCAGTTCAAACATCTTGTCCGACGGCGCACAGTATGTGTTCGCTGAGGACCAAGACGAACCGAATGCGGCACTGTTCAGTACGGCTGATCTGACCCTCGGCGGCAACGGAGCCCTCGCCGTCGTCGGCAACTACAACGATGGCATCTCAAGCAAGGACGGGCTTGTGATAGTTGGCGGCAGCCTCACCGTCGACGCCGTAGACGACGGAATCCGAGGCAAGGATTACGTCGTCGTCGAAGGCGGCGCCATCGAAATTGCTGCCGGTGGCGACGGGATCAAGTCCGACGAGGACGAGGACCCAGAACGCGGCTATGTCAGCATCGCCGAGGGCACGATCGCAATCGCTTCGTCCGACGACGGAATCCAAGCGTCAACCGATGTTCTGATCAGCGGTGGCACCATCGATATCAGGGCGGCCGGGACGGGAGTCGACGAAAGCTCCAGAGGAATCCAGGGCTACGTTTCCGTTTGGATCAGTGGCGGCTCACTTACCGCCGAGGCCTCGGACGACGCCATCCACTCCAACTCGACGGTCACTATCGACGGAGGCGAGCTCATGTTGGCGGCGGGCGACGACGGGGTCCACGGAGACCTCTTCGTCAACGTGAACGGAGGCACCACTCTGATCACCGAGTCGTTCGAAGGTATTGAGGCCGAGGTTGTCACTATCAACGACGGCCTCATCGACATCACCTCAAGCGACGATGGCATCAACGTCGCAAGCGCCGAGACCTCAACGACGACCGACGTCGCCGTCCAGCCCGAGCCGGCGGCGGACGCCACCGGTCGACCCGCTCGCGGACAAGGCGGAGGACAAGGCGGAGGGCCCGGGGGCGGGCCGGGCGGCGACGCTGGCATCGGCGACTTCTACGTCTACATCAACGGCGGCACGATTGCTATCACAATCACCGGAGACCTGGCCGAACAGGGCGACGGCATCGACGCCAACGGCCATGTTGTGATGACGGGAGGAGTGGTTGCGGTAAACGGGCCGACCGACACTCGCAACAGCGCCATCGACTACAGCGGCGGAAGCTTCGAGATGTCCGGCGGTCTCTTCATCGGAACGAACGTCAACGGCAGAAATTCCGAAGGAATCGGTGCTGGCTCGAGCCAGACTTCTCTCTACATCACACTCGGTTCGATCGCCGAGCCCGGCACGTTTGTCCATATCCAGTCGACCGACGGTGACCCCCTGGCCACCTTCGAAGCAACCAATCAATTCGATGTGATCGTGTTCAGCTCGCCCGAACTGGCACCCGGCGCGGAGTATGAGATCTACCTTGGTGGAAGCGGTAGCGGAGAGTCCTCGGCCGGACTGTACGACGCCTACATTCCTGGCACCCTTGCCGGCACCTCGACGGCTGGCTGACAACCCAACCAAAGATTTGGAGCGGGGCCCACGACAGCCTCGGAGTCTTTGCGACCGCGCGATCCCGAACCTCCTCGCCAAGCGAGGAGGTTCTCGGGGCGCTGCGCAGCACGAGCGTTAGGAGACCACAGAGTGGAGACCGACCATGTTCCCCTCGGTGTCACTCACGATCGAAACAAAGCCGTGCTCACCGATCGAGTATTTCGGCTGGACCACCGAACCGCCTGCTTGCACGGCTCGTGCCTCTTCCACTGCGCAGTCATCGCAGGTGAAGTAGACCATCGAGCCACCCGGGCCCGGTTGCGCGTGTGCCAACTTGACCAACGCGCCGCCGGCACCGTGGGAGACGAAGTCATCACCGAAGGCCCGCATCTGGACGCTCGGATCGTTCGGGTCGCCCATGGGAGACAGCGAGGTGTCGAGCAGTGTTTCATAGAAGGCTTGCGCCCGTTCCATGTCCTCGACGTAGATATCAAACCAACCGATTTTCCGCATGATTGTGTGTCCTTCATGTAGTTGCGAAGGCCGAGTGCCTTCTACGGACAACTAAAGCGAAAATGGTTCAAGAAGGATTGTAGATATCAGACATCGAAGGAATTCTTGAATTGGCCGGGTGTGTAGCCGGTGAGCTTGCGGAACGAATGGGTGAAGTGGGACTGGTCGGTGAACGAGAGCAGGTAGTCCTGGCGGAACGAATGTTGGACCCGCAATACCTTCAAGAGGTCATGGGGACTGAAGCCCGTGGAAGTTTTCAGCACTCGTTGAAGCTGGCGGGGTGACAGAGCTGCCACCTCAGCCATATCACCAACGGTGTGAACATCATCGAGATTGGTGAGGATCGCGGCCGTCACCGGGTTTGGCGCCACGAGACCAGCGTCAAGGAGCGACTGGACGAAGTCTGCGAAAACGGTCGTCTTGTCTTCGAAACTCAGGCCTTCCACTGCCCTGCCCACCTCGACGAGCGGCAATTCGCCGTGGTAGGGCTCGCCAACATAGTGATCCACCGAGGCATTCGGGTCGCCTCGCCATACGCCGGGGAAGAACTGAATCCCCACATAGTGAAACGACCGGCCGAGGTCGAGGGTTGTGTGGGTGATATGGAGCTGGGTCACCCCGGCGATCCTGGTGTCCTGCTGATCGAACAGCAGGTTTACGCAGGCATCCGGCATGGCGTGCAAGGTGAAATCCTCATCCAAATCGGTCTCGGATCGCAGCTCCCAGAAGCAGTGAACCAACTCGCTCAACACGTCTGGCGGCGATGTCTCACGGTAGAGCACCGACTCAGCAGTCTTAGGAACACCGTCCTTCACCGGGTCGTACATAGCCACAGAGGGTACGCGCCGAACGAGTCGACCACCTGCTCCGACACACCGGACGCCGGTTGCCCTAGCCTTACGTGGATGATCGCGACGCCGACCACGATGTTCGTTGGCACCCATCCCAGACCGGCGGCGTAGTGAGTAACAACCCTGAAACTCCCATGCACTCCCATAGCCACGATCACGGCTTGGACGGCGGATGGAGTGCATGGAGAAACGATCCGGTTCTACGTGTCGTTTTGGCCGCGATCGTTGCCGCAGCGATTGCAACGGTCATCGCCGTGATCTCGTTGTGGCCAAGTGGTGACGGACGACAAACCGCAATCGACAATGCCAACGACATCGGACTCGCAACCGACCGACTAAGCGCCACCGTTGAAGAGTTGCTGGACCGTCGCTGCAGTTACTCGACCGACGAGGACCCGCAGGACTGCAGATCGCTGACCCTCGTGGTGCACGAGGGTCCCGAAGCAGGCGCGCTGGTGGCGTTGCCCGAGATCAACCTGACCTACGACCGCACGATCCCTGACCTCTCCGTGGGTGACCAAGTCATCTTGGGCTATGAGGATTCGACCAACTTCTACTTCTACGCCGACCGGGAACGTCGTAGCTCCCTTCTATGGCTGGCGGGTCTTTTTGCCGTCATCGTTATCGCTTTCGGACGCTTCCGGGGCGTCCTTGCGTTGGTCTCTATGGCAGCCACTCTGGTGGTGTTGGTGGCCTTTGTCGCCCCCTCGGCGCTCGATGGCAACGATCCCCTACTGGTCTCGGTGGTGGCTGCGTCAGCCATCGCGTTCATCAGCCTCTACCTCACGCACGGGTTCACCCCAACCACTACCGTCGCGCTCGCAGGGACACTGAGCGCGCTCGCGTTGACCTTGGGACTGTCGTGGATGTTCTTCGAGATTGCCGAATTCACCGGCCTGGCGACCGAGGAGGCATTGATATTGCCGTTCATCGCCGAGAACCTCGACGTGAGCGCACTCCTGCTCGGTGGCGCAGTGATAGGCGCGTTGGGCGCCCTAGACGATGTGACGGTTACACAGGTTGCCACCGTGGCCGAGCTGCGGCGTCACAGCCCGAAGCTGCCGACCACAGAATTGGTGGCGTCAGGAATCCGTGTGGGGCGGGATCACATTGCCTCGACCGTCAACACCCTGCTCCTGGCCTATGCCGGCGCCAGCCTTCCGCTGATCCTGTTGTTTGCGGTGTCGGACCAGCCGCTCGACATGGTGGCGAACTCGGAACTGATCGCGGTCGAGATAGTCCGCACCCTCTGCGGTTCAATCGGTCTGGTGGCTGCAGTTCCGATCACAACGACGCTGGCTGCGGTCATCTTGCGGCCCGCCGTCGACAACGAGCCGGAGACTCGGGTCAAAGTGGACACCACCGAGGCGGTTGCACCACCCCTGATCGAAGAGTCACCACCGACCCACGATGAGCTGGATCCAGTACGCGAGCCGCGATGGGAAGACTTTGGGCCGGCCGAAGACTCGTAACCGGCCGCTTCTCAGACTGCGGCTAGTGCCTCCGCGAACGAGGCTCCGGCTTCGATCATTACTCGGAACTTCATGACGTGCCGCGGCCGGTTCATTCCGAACGCAGCCGTCAACTTGCCTTGCCGTCCATAGAGCGCAGCAAACCGTCGACTTTCCTTGTCGCCATCGATGATTTGGAACTCGTCGAACCCGGCAGTGTGTCCGGCCAGCTGCAGTTTCCGGTCGTATTGGTCGCTCCAGAACCACGGAACCGGGTCGTAGGCCCCGACGCTTTCACCCTGAAGCAAGCGCGACGCTGCATGCTGGGCAGAAAGGGCGGCGTTCTGCCAATGCTCGACTCGCATCGGTTCGCCGAATCGGGTGCTGGGCCAGTTGACAACGTCGCCAACTGCCACCACCCCCGGCGCCGCAAGTAGCGTCTCATCGCAGACGACCCCGTTGTCGAGCGTGAGACCACTGCCCTCAAGCCACTCCACGTTGGGAATCACTCCGATTCCCACAACGACCACATCGGCATCGACCGACGACCCATCGGTAAGTTCGACCTGCTGCACAGTGTCGGCTCCGACCAGCCGTGCGCAGCCGACCCCGCTTCGAACCTCGACTCCATGCGAGCGGTGAATGTCGGTGAGGACCGAACCGACCTCGCGGCCAAGCACTCGCTCGAACGGGATGTCCATCATTTCGATCAGGCTGACTTCGTGTCCAAGCCCTCGAGCTGTCGCCGCAACCTCGGCGCCAATAAAGCCACCCCCGACAACCACAACCCGGCTCGGCGTCTCCAAAAGCTCCGAGCGAAGCGCTTCCGCGTCCCGCTGAGTGCGGAGCGTGTGAACACCGCCCAACGACGTGTCCAGCTGTCGGGGTCGCGCCCCGGTGGCGATCACGATGCCGTCAACATCGAGAACGACACCCGAGGCCAACACCACCGATAGTTGGGCGCTGTCGAGGGCGATCGCTCGGTCTCCCAGATGGAGACGGACGTCCAGGTCGGCGAGGGCGTCGTGGGTAGAGAGGAACGTTCTTTCCAGTTCCCAGTCGCCCGCCAACACCTGCTTAGATAGCGGTGGGCGGTCATACGGCAGTGCCGCCTCGTCACCCACCAGATGCAGCTCACCGTCGAAGCCAGCTCGACGGAGAGCCTCCACCGAACGCAGTCCCGCCAGGGACCCACCAACCACCACGATCGACTGCGCGTCCATGTCCCGCATGCTAATCGTTTGGTACCGAATGACTCAAGAGGGCGAGGGCGACCGGTCATGGGACCGAACATTCAGGCACGATCAACGAATCGAAACGATCGCGTCCCGCCCTGCACCTGGTGTGGAGGCGCTAACGATTTAGTACTCGTTGTAGACGCCGGACTGGGCGCCAACGATCGAGTAGCCAGCGTTGGCAAGATCGGTTTCGGCACCTTCGATAGTCATCGTGCCCGTGACCCAGACTGCTCCCCAGGACTCATCGAAGGTGAGGCCCTGCCCGTCCTCCAAGGTAACCATGACGGTCTGGTTGACCGGTGGCGGCGGAACGTGAACGCACGCTCCGAAGTACGGCACGAGCAGGAACTCGGTGATGAGATCACCGGAATAAGTGAGAGGAGCGACAAAGCCCGCCAGCTGAATCTCCTGGCCGGCCATTTCGGGGTTGATCGGCTGGTTGTCGTACTCGGCCTGAAGCTCTGCGTAGATTGCGTCGGCTTCGGGAGAGCCCGGCTCTACCGCTGCGATCCGCTCATCGAACCGTGCGGAGATATCAGACTGCGAGAACCCTGGCGGGACGAGATCTTCCCAGAAAATCTCTTCAAAACCCTCGGGAGGCGTTGAAGCTTCCGGACCGCCGGTCTTTTCGCCCAGGAACTCATCGAGCGACGACCCGTACTGCGGGTCCTCACCGGATGGTTGCGACGATGACTCACTGAGCGGAAATTCTCCGACCGGCAGTTCCGCCGATGTCGATTCAACCGCGGTGCCGCAGGCCGCTACGACGAGGGCCATCGAGGCTAGTAGGGCGACTACGGAACGACGAGACTGGCGGGTTGAAGCTGCTGCAGGCGAATTCACGTCTCTTGAGTATCGGTTTGAAGGGGTCATACTTTGAGGGCCAATCCGTCTTGGATCGATCGGCGGTACGCAATGATGCCAGGTATGAGCGCCACAAATACCGCGCCGACGATCACAGCCCCCATGATAGAGAGTTGGGTGGAGTCAAGCCAAGTGATGGCCAGGTTGACGCCGGTGCGGTTGGTCACGATAGGACGGGCAACGGCCAGGAGCGCATACAGGAGACCGACCCCGGCAACGCACCCGGCGGTGACTACAAGAAGGGTCTCTAACAGGATGAGCGAGATCACGTGGCTGGCGCGAGCCCCAATCGAGCGGAGCACAGCGATTTCCCTTCGACGTTCGTTAAGGGTTGAGAGAATGGTGGTCAGCATCCCCAATAGGCCAACGATCAGGACAAACCCCGAGATCACAAAGAGCACCTGCTCGATGGTCGAGATGGTCCGCCAGAACTCGGCCAGCGTTGCGCCAGGAAGAATGGCCGACATCGGCTCGTCGGGAAAATCGTTGATCTGGCGCTGCACCCGGAATGTTTCGGCCCGATTTTCCAGACCCACGAGAAACGCAGTGATCGAGGTCGGCGTGAGGTCTAGTTGGAGTGCCTGCTCGGCGTTCAAAGTCACCGACGAACGGCCGCCTCCTTGCCAGTCGACGTGAATCGCCTCAATTCCCGCCAGGCTCACATGGACCGTGCGGTCCACCGGCGTACCGGTCTTGTCCAAAATGCCCACCACGGTGAACGGCTTGTCGTCGTGTTCGGCGAAGTCGGCCGAGACGAGACCATGAGAGATCGTTATTTCGTCACCGAGTGAATATCCCAGTTCGTTCGCGACGTCGGCGCCAAGCACCGTGTCATACACATCCTCGAACCGTTCACCCGAACCGACCACCAGCGATCTTCTTTCGCCGTACTGATAGAAATCGAAGTAGTCCGAGTTCGTGCCCATCACCCGAAAGCCGCGATGGGAGTCGCCAAGCGAGATCGGGATGGTCCAGGCCACTTCTTCCTGGCTCGCGATCGACTGGTAGGTCTCCCACGTCACGTTGTTCGTTGCGTTGCCGATCCGGAACACGCTGTAGAGCAGCAGGTTCGTCGGTGAGCTCCGGGCTCCGACGATGAGGTCGGTTTGGGACACGGTGTTCAAAAGACTGCTCTTTGACTCTTTGCGGATCTTGTCGACACCCAGCAGCAGCGTGACGCTAATCGCGATAGTGAAAACGGTGAGGAGCAAGCTTGTGCGTCGGAATCGTGCGCTCTTCAGAGCGATTCGTAGCAGGTTCATGAGGCCAGCCCCATGTCGTCGGCTGGCGACACCAGTTCGATCGAGCGAGTAAACCGATCGGCTAGTTGTGGATCGTGACTAACAAAGACCAAGGTGCAGTTCTGGGCTTCGGCCTCACGGAACAGCAGGTCCAAAAAGCGATCTCGGTTATCCGCATCAAGAGCCGATGTCGGCTCGTCCGCGATGAGTATTTCGGGACCCCCAATGAGGGCTCGGGCCACAGCTACTCGCTGCTGTTGCCCAACGCTCAGCTTGTTCACTGGGGCAGTATGCAGCTCACCGACGAGGTTCAGTGCCTCAAGTAGACGGCGGGCAGTTGTGTTGACATCAACGTCCTGCGCTGCCCGGTCGCGCTTCCGGTCCGAAAAGGCGCAAGCCAGGGTGACGTTCTCGAGCGTCGTGAGATAGGGCAGGAGATTGAACTGCTGGAAGATCACTCCGATGTGGTCGGCCCTGAACTGGTCACGGCGACTTGCCGAGAGCTCCGAAAGGTCGGTTCCCAGGAGCCGAACGACGCCGCTGGTTGGGGTGTGGACCCCCGCTAGCAGATTGAGGAGCGTCGTCTTTCCGCTTCCACTAGCGCCTCGAACAAAAAGGTGTTCACCAGCTTCCAAGGTGAGGTCATCGATGTCTATGAGGTCCTCGGGTTGCCCCGGCCAGCGGAAACGAACGCCTTCTAGGCGAAGAACTGGCTGGGGTGCGGAGGTCAAGACTCGAGCTGCAGGGTTGGTTGTTGTGGCGAAAGCTCGGCCGAGGACTGCCCCGTCTCCGACACCCACTCAGCGTCGATGTCTTCAAAGCCTGGGAATGCTTCGAAGAGAGCCGAAAGGTCGACGTCGGCGATTTCGTCGGGGTTGGCGCAGGAGAAGGACCAGGAGACGGTGATCTCGGAGTGGCTCGCTTCCCGTTCAACCTCGGTCGTTGGCGCTGCGGTCAGTTCACAACCTGCGGCATCGGTGACAGCAAGAATCCCGTCGGCGGTCAGAGCCTCGGTCTGATTGGCAGCGATTGCCAAATCTTCGTCGGTCTCGGGCTCGTACTCGAAGCCAAACACGTTCTGGGTCGGGCTAATCAAATCGACCACGACATCGGAGCCGATCCACGCAACCGAGAGTTCCGCAGAACCGTGTTCGTGCGCTCCCAACCCGCCGGACCCTTCGTCGTCATGTTCGTCGTCGTGCTCACCCTCGTCATCATGCTCACCCTCATCATCATCATGTTCCTCTTCACCCGACTCCGCTTCTACTGCATCGTCGGCAGCGACGGCGGGTTCTGAAACGACCTCACTACCAGTTTCGTCGGCAGAACTGCATGCTGCCAATACGAACACGAGCGCCACGACGGCAACCAAGCCTCGAAAGGAGCCGGCTCCGCGACCCTGGATCCACGCATCCCCGTCTTCGCTCTTGATTGGGGTGAATTCACAAGACATTGAAAGCTCCTTGGTTCGCCAATCGCACGAGGGCTCGGTACCCCTGCACGCATTTCCGTCAGCGCACTTTTGAGAATGATTATCAATCTTACTCTAGTTTCGCCGCTCCAAGATTCACTACCAATAATGCGAATCATTCTCATTCGAACAAACCGAGGCGTACACCAGACCGCTTACCGCCAGGACTTTGGCCTCTTCCACATCCGGTTCACCAGCCAAATAGTGGCAACGAAGGTCCTCGAGATCTAGACCGCCAACACCTTGTAGGGCCAACCAAGATGACCAACGATCAGACCCGACAACCCACCCAACCCACGGTCGCCGTCTTTGGCACCAAGCCGTATGACCGCGATGCACTGAGCGCAGCAAACGACGGGCGTGTGGACCTCCGCTTTCTCGACAAGCACCTCGACCCTCACAATGCAGCCCTTGCCGAAGGCTGCCAGGCGGTCTGCGCGTTCGTGAACGACGACCTCGGGCCAGAAACGATCGGTCGACTGGCCAAGCTAGACATCGACGTCATCGCTATGCGGTGTGCGGGCGTAAACAATGTTGATCTCGATGCCGCGAAGAGTCACAACATCGCCGTCGTGAACGTTCCGTCATACTCCCCTGAAGCCGTGGCCGAGCATTGCCTGGGACTCATGCTGTCTCTCAACCGCGGCATCCATCGTGCCCACAACAGGGTGCGGGAACAGAACTTCTCCCTTACGGGTCTCCTCGGCTTCAACCTGCACGGAAAGACGATCGGCATCATAGGAACCGGACAGATTGGAACCGCGCTCGCTCGGATCAGCAGGGGCTTCGGAATGAGGATTCTCGCTCACGATCCGAATCAATCATCCGAGTGCGTCGAACTTGGCGCACGCTATGTGGCCCTCGACGTTCTGTTGGCAGACAGCGACATCATTAGCTTGCACTGTCCGCTGGTGCCGGAGACTCATCACCTCATCGGAACCGAGGAAGTACAAGCGATGCGCGACGGCGTGATGTTGATCAACACCAGCCGAGGGGCACTCGTCGACAGTTCAGCGCTGATCGCCGGGCTGAAGTCGGGCAAGATTGGCTATCTCGGGCTCGACGTCTACGAAGAGGAGCAGTCTCTGTTCTTCCGAGATCTGTCCTCCAGTGTCATCACCGACGACGTCTTTTCGCGACTGCTTACCTTCCCGAACGTTCTTATCACCGGACATCAGGCGTTCTTCACCGCTGATGCCCTCGGCCAGATAGCCGAGACGACTATCGACAACATCGCCACCCACTTCAAGCAGTCTGAGAGCTCCATCGAGCCATAACTCCAGCATCGAGCTGCCGCCCATCCGCAGAGTCCAAGACCAGCGGCGCGCCCGCAACCCGCTTCGCCTCGGATGTGGCGAGCACGGCCGACACCGTTTTCACAGCTTGGACAGGGCCGAACCCAGGAGCGTGACAGCTAAACACCACAAACCCACCGCCGGACGACGCAGGCCTCAGCAGTTCTCCGCACATACCCATGAGCTCGTCCAGGTGCTGCTGAAACTTGAAGGGTCGACCCTTCGGGCCGTGTCCATAAGTGGGCGGGTCTGCAATGATGCCGTCATAGCGATTGCCCCGACGGCACTCGCGCGCCACGAACTTCATTGCGTCTTCCACCAGCCAGCGGACGGGACGACCTGCCTGGCCCGACGCCTCGGCATTCCGCTTCGCCCAGGCCACCGTGGGGCCCGATGAGTCCACGTGGGTTACCTCGGCGCCGGCGATTGCTGCCGCCAAGGTAGAGCCGCCGGTGTAGGCGAACAGATTCAGGACTTTCGGGTTCTCTGCCGGACGAGCATCTCGTCGCGTGCTCACCTGGCCGGCGATCCAGTCCCAGTTACTAGCCTGTTCGGGGAAAAGGCCCACGTTGCCTGACTCGCCGCGTTGCATAAGGAATTGACTTGCACCGTGGCACACCAGCCACGGCGAACTCGCAGCATCGGATCCTTCCCATTGGCCTTTGCCACCTTTGATGTGCACAAATCGAGCAGTGGCGCTGTCCCACAATCGAGGGTCGGCCTTTGAAGTCCCGTCAGCCGCTGGGCTTGGCCGGTCCAAAACCTCGCTACCAAAGCGTTCGAGTTTGCGTCCAGCCCCAAAGTCGAGCAGCTGGTATTGATCAGCTCTAAACACGGCGAGGATTAGCCCGAGCGGTCTTCATCTTGCGTCATCCATCTTGACCACGATACTCAACGAATCGGTCACGAATCTAAGGACGGTTGGCGACCGCCGGTCGATCGACCTCCAAAAAGGGCTCGCACGCCGTACTTGACTACTGTGCGAGGGTGCAGCCTCGGTCCGCCTTTGATCCAACGCCGCGGGGCGCTCGTTCATGAAGCGGGATAGAACGATTGCGATCGCCCTCACACTCGTGCCCTTCGCGTCGATTGGACTTACCCGATTTGCCTTCGGCCTGATACTTCCGGCCATGCGCAGTGAGCTCGACTGGACTTACTTCGAAGGCGGGCTCGCCACAACGTTCAACGCCGCCGGGTACCTGGCCGGAGCAATTCTTGGGGCTCGAGCCGCCCGCCGGTTCGGTGACCGCAACATGATCGTCGGCGGCTCGGCCGGGATGGCGTTGATGCTCTTCGCAACAGCTCTCACGGGTGCATTCGTACCCATCCTTGTGTTTCGGTTCGGGGCTGGCTTGTTCGGCGGGTTGGCCTTTGTCGCCGGCGGCACGATGGCTACCCAGCTTTCGAAAACGACCGTGCCATCGGCGTTGGTGTGGTTTCCGGGTGGAGCCGGTCTGGCCATCTTCATCTCGGCACTAGGTATCCCACCGATCGAAGACGCGTTCGGCGGCTGGAAGTCGGGTTGGATCGCCCTCGGAGTCGTGACCCTCGCAGCCACTGCAATCCTGTTCTTCACGATCCCCAAGACCCGCGCCGATCACGTCACCCAAACGGCGAAGATAGTCGACCGAATCCGAGGTCTCGAGGCCTCCTATGCCCTGTTCGGTTTGGGCTACATCTCGTACGCAACGTTCGTGGTTGCGTTCGTCAAAGACGGAGGGGCCGATGTCTCACCGGTACTTTTCTGGGCGGTTCTCGGCGCGGCAACCGTGGTGAGCGCGTTCATTTGGCCATCGTTGTTTGCTCGCTATACCCCCGGAGCCATGTACCCCGCAACGCTCGCGATGTGTGCAATCGGTGTAGCTCTGATCATCGTTGACCGTTCGGTCCTCAGCGCCCTGGTGTCAGCCTCACTCTTTGGTGGAAGCGCGTTGGCGGTTGTCAGTGGCGTCAGTGCCGCGGCTCGAGACCGGGTACGCCCAGAAAGCTGGGGTGGAGTGATCGGTCGACTCACCACAACATTCGGCGTTGGTCAGATGCTTGGCCCTCTCCTCGGCGGAGCCTTGGGCGACACCAGCACTGGCCTCAGACTCGGACTGGCAGCATCGGCGGTGATCCTCGGCCTCGGCGCGGTGGTCGCTTCGGTCGACCACAGACAAACGGCATCGGCGGCCCAGTAGTCAACCGAACCCACTGGTGAATGAAACTCAGGCGTAGTCGGATCCCAACAGCAGGTCGTATTGGCCAATTTCGTAGGTCTGCACTTCAACCTGAACCCGCGCGAGGCGGCGGACTTTCTCGACGCTCACGAGATCGATGGCGGCGGTGGCCATATGGACCCCTCCCACGTGGTGAGCTCGCATGAGCTGCAACCACAGACGGCCCCGGTCAATCCCCTGTGCAGTCGAGAGTTCGCGCATGTCTTCCTCGCTTGCGAGTCCCATCATGGCCTCGGCCGGGATGCCGGACCCAAAGTTCATGCCCATCCAGGCCATGACCGTGTCGGGAGCCGTCGTCGGTTGACCCCAGTCGGTCAGCCATGCTCTCATCGTGCCGATCTCGATGCTCTGCGTCTGCAATACCTCCGAAGCAGCCGCCTGCACGGGGTCACCGGTATCTCGGCCGAGCACTCGTTGACACATGGCCAGCGCCTGGATGTGGTGGGTGCTCATGTCTGCACAAAACCCGATGTCAGCGTCGTTCGGCCTTTCACCCGACAAGATGTCGGCTGAGGCTAGAACCGATCCCAGGGTGAATCCGCTCGCAAGGCCCACGGTTCCAACGCCTGCCGCCAGCACGAACTGGCGCCGCGAGAGCGTCATCCTCCATCGCCTTCAGCCGGTTCATCCTCGGCCGCCGGACGGTCTGGGCGTTCGGGGCGATCTCCTCCACCTGCAGCATTGCCACCACCTTGGCCTCCACCCCCGCCTGCGGTATCCAGATCGACGACACCTCGGTAGCAACCCATGAGATAGGGGAAGGTCTCGGTCGTGTAGTAGGCGTAGTTGCCGTCTGCATCGGTGAGGCCGTTGCATTCATCGAGGTCGCCCGAGCCCTCCACATAGGTGTGGGCAGCCCAAGTGTCGGTGGCGAAGAGTGACTCGTCGGTCAGCTGCCACGACGAGGTGTATTGATCGGCGCCGGTGTAGATGGGGAAGCCATCGAACGCGTAGCCGACGAGCTGAGGCGCGGCCGCGACCTCCTCGGGAGTGAAGAGGCAGTCGGTTTCCGATGATGTGAGGATGAGGTGGATATGGAATCCCGATGGTCCGTTGTGGCTTCCGCAGTCGGAGAGGATTCCGGGAAGGGACTCCACGTCACCGCCGGTTCCTTCGGTCGGTCCGAAGATCGGAATGCCGCCGAGGGTCACCGCCGAGGTTCCGATGTAGGGAATGGCAGTCACCGTGTCGGCCACGGTGGGAGATGACGGGAACGAGAAACTGTGGCCGCGGTCTGTCGGCTGACCGGGCGATGTTTCGAGGTAGGTGTAGTCGGGAATTCCATTGCTGGTGACAACGACATCACCCCCTTCACAAGACGCTTCCACTTCCGGATCATCCAAGTCGGCGTTGGCTGACCCCCTCGTTGTGAAGAGCTCTGCGATGTCTTCGCATTCAGCCGTAGGTTCAGTATCGTCAACCTCGATGACAGCTGTCGTCTCCGAGTTCGTACCGTCGTCCTCGGCGGTGGTGACACTGCTCGAGTCGACTCCGCCGCCGGACGAGCAAGCGGCGAGGAGTACTGTGGCCACCAGCGCTCCGCGAACAAATCGCAAGGCCGAGAATCTTGGGAAGAGAAGGTCGGGGTTCATGCCCGCAACCTAAGGCTGCTCCTTGAGAGCCTTCTGAGTTCTACCTGTGAGTTAGCTGCGAACCAGTGTGTCGGTGCGGCCAGCTAGGCGCCCGCGTCCAATGCAGCGACCGCGTCGGCAACGCGCTTGGTTCGTGTCGCTTCTCGTTTCGCCGAATACAGCGAGTAAAGAATCTGACGCTGGGCCGACTTCGACAGGGCGTCGTAGGCCTGCCGTGCCGTTTGAGAGGCGTCGAGGGCTGACGCTAGGTCGGGCGGCACTATGAGCGCATCGATCGGTTCGAGAAACGACCACGCTCCGTTTTCCTTTGCTACATCGACAGCGCGACGGCCCGCCTCGGTCATTTGCCCGGACTCGGTGAGTTCAGCGATGTTCTGCTTGTTGATCTTGGACCACACGCTCTTTGGTTTGCGCGGCGTGAAGATCTGCTTGTAGCGCTCGTCATCGATCGACTTGACCTTGCTATCGATCCAACCGAAACAAAGCGCTTCTCGGACGGCCACTTCCCAGCTGAGCTGGCGTCGGTTCGTAGACGCGCGAAAGTAGATCAGCCAGACACCGCTCGAGTTGGCATGATTCTGTTCCAACCACGAACGCCACTCCCCCGGCGTCTTGGGATGGACCTCAGCGAGCCCTTCTTCAAACGTCATGGCTGATTCCGCTCGTTCATCGTTTGGCGAGCCATCGTTCGAATCGTCGGGCCAACTTAGGGAGTCTCAGTCAAGATGCTTGGCGAGATGCTGGTGGAAGTTCACGATGGCCTTTTCGAAGTAGCCGAACGTGAAGTGTGAGTTGGCAGGACTCGTGACTGTCTGTTGAATCGCGCGGGCTGCCTCTCGATCTTCGTCCTGGCCGAAATCGTTCACGAATCGCGCGTCCTTCTGGGCTTCTTCGAGCGAAATTGGAGTGTCGCCCGTTTGGCGGTTGAACATCCGGTAGATGACCCACTGGGTGCGGGTTGGGCTGAGCGGTTCGAGGACCGTGAAGTTCGTGTGTTTAGAAAGCACCGACACGCTGACGTTTGGGAACAGGTGATAGACCGATGTGACCACACCCGCCAGCTGCCGTTGCTCGGGTTGGACATCTCTCAGCTTCTCTATTCGCCGGAACGGGAAGATAATCCTCGAGTTCGCCCCATAGGTCTCGACCAGTGTCGTGTTGTCGAGGCCGTAGGGATAGAAGGACTCCTTGTGAAGAGACTTGATGTGATAGCCCTCCTGCGCGGTCTCGTTTATCAACTTCCAGTTCGCTTCGTCGAACATCTCTTCCTGTTCGAACATCTGCTGCTCGGGAGCGAGGTAGTCGAGAGCTCCAGCCAGGGTGGTGTGGTCAATCGAGCCCTCTTGCAAGACATACACGATGCCGCCGCTCTCGGCGGCGTCGACTTCGACTAGGCCGTGCTCGCCGGGATCAAGATCGGCAAAACCGGAACGACCGGGAATGCCTTTCAACGCACCCTCGAGGTTGTAGGTCCAGGCATGGTAGGGACACGTGAACGCCTGGGAACAGCCGGTGCCGCTCGCCACCTGCATGCCACGATGACGACAGGCGTTGATGAAGGCCCGCACCTTTCCGTCCTTGCCGCGAGCAACCAACAGCGGAGTACCGGCCGCGGTTCGAGCGATGAAGCTGCCGACCTCGGGCAGGGCGGCGGATGGACAGTACGGAACCGGCAGCCGTCGCAGCAGTGCGATTTCGGCGTCAAACCGCTCTTGTGAGTGGTAGTTCTCTACTGGTTCACGCCAGATCGTTTCACCCAGATCGGTGGTTCCATTGTCGATGTGGTCGAAGATGCGTTCGATCACCTGTCGGTCGTCTAACAGCGTTGTTTCACTCGGCTCGCCGGGGGCGAATTCGGTAGTGGTCATCTGATAGGTCCTTCATCC
>CALHFG010000077.1 GCA_938029215.1 uncultured Acidimicrobiales bacterium
AGCGACGAGCGCCTTTGTGTTCGGCAGTGCCATTCTCGCCGCATGGATCGCTTGGCAGTCGGGCGCAGTGCCGTCCTTTGCCAGCGTGCAGGATGCACCCGCAGTGATCATGGTGCCGGTGGCTGCCTCGGTCGCATCGGCTTCGGGTAATCCGACCGATGTTCTGGTGCTTCTCGCCCTGGCCTCGTTGGGAACTGGTATCGCCATGCTCCTTGCCGGGAGGTTTGGCGTCGGAGCGATCGTTCGATACCTGCCGACAACTGTCGTTGGCGCGTTTATGGCAGGAACCGGATGGTTCCTCGCAAAGGGTGGTATCTCGGTCATGATCGGCCGCGATATTGGACTCGGAGACGTTCCCGACCTCTTTGGCAGTCTCGCCAAGCTCTGGCTTCCGGGCCTGTTGCTGGCAGCAGCGATCATCCTCATGGGCAGAGAGAACCGCCTTCCTCCCGAGGCGCCCAGCCTTGCAATCTTGGGCGGGGCCGGCCTCTTCTATGCGCTGACCTTTGCGACGTCGTCGGTGGCCGAGCGCGACGCCGAGGGTTGGCTCATCGGACCGTTCCCGTCCGGGACCAGGGTCGAACCGCTACGTCCATCGGAGGTGAGCGATCTAGACCCAAGCCTGATCGCCGACAACCTTCCTGCCCTCATCACCGTTGTCATGATCTCGACTATCGCTCTGTTGCTCAACCTGTCTGGACTTGAGTTCGCTGACCGTAAACCGCTCGATCAGAATCGTGAGCTCAAGCTCACCGGCATCGGAAACGTGCTGCTCGCTCCCTTCGGTGCGCTCGTCGGTTACGTTGCGCTGGGCAGCTCACTGCTGGCTCGCAAGCTGGGCTCACGATCGCGCACGGTTCCATTGATGGCGGCTGGGATCACTGCGGTAGTCGGTCTCGTGGGCCCCAAGTATGTGGGGTTCGTACCTCGTTTCATCGCAGGCGGACTGTTGCTTGCAGTTGGAATCGATCTCATGCTTGAACGCGTTCAGCAGCTGCGAGTCTCGGCGGGGTGGACCGACCGGATACTCACCGCAGTGATAGTCGCATCGATGGCAACGGTCGGAATCATCGAGGGCCTCGTCGTTGGCATTGTCATCGCATGTGCAATCTTCGTAGTTCGCTACAGCCATATCGACCCCGTACATCGAGAATCGTCCGGATTTCACTCGAGCCAGGTGGATCGCACCGACGCAGAAGTTGATGTTCTCGGCCGCCACTCGAACTCGGTCACGGTGTATGAGTTGCAGGGGTATCTGTTCTTTGGCTCCGCTGTCGGTCTCGCTGGACAGGTGCGGACCCTGTGTGTCGAATCGGAAGGGCTTCTCGCGATCGTGCTTGATTTCCGGCGCGTGACCGGATTGGACTCGTCCGGTTTCGCGGTGCTCCGACAGATTCATGATGAGGCCGAAGGTGTCGGGGCCAGGCTCGTGCTCTCGGGAATGTCGCGGTCACTTGCTGAAGGACTGCAACGAACAAATCCCAACCTGATGACCGACGCGGTTGTTCGTCCCACCCTTGATGAAGGGTTGGAGTGGGCCGAGAATCAGATTCTTTCTCGCCATGGCGGAGACTTGGTGCCCGACGGCGGAGTTCGTCCGGTCCTGTCTGACTCCCTACGCCAGCGGTTCAGCACGGTAGGAGTCGCGAGCGGTCAGGTGTTGCTGGAACAGGGTCAGCCCGGAGACACATTGTTTTTCGTGCTCCGAGGGTCACTGGTGGCGGTGCGCATCGGTGAAGACGGTTCACGCCATCGGCTCCGGCAGTTCGGCGCCAATTCGTGGATAGGCGAAGTGGCGTTCTTTGCCGGAGGGCAGCGTACGGCTGATGTCGTAGCACTTTCTGACGTGGAGGCACTGCGGCTGAACCGGTCCGACTATGAACAGATGCGCCAAGCCGACCCGTCGGTCGCGCTCGAACTACACGATCTGGTAATGGCGGCCCAAGCCAGCCGCAACACATCGCTAAGTATCGACCTCTCGAGATCGATGTCGTAGTTGCCGACGGCGATTCGCGTAGCTCTGAACTGGCAAAATAGCGCTTAGAGCGAGGAATTCTCACAGTTTTCTACCAATGCAGGTAGGACAAAGTAGGCCATATGGACTAGATTTGAGGAACAAGCGATGCGTGAGAGGAGGTCTCTCAATGATGCATGGCACTAGCTGGATATAGGCCAGTAGCGGATCCTGCGGCGGGGATCCCCCAGCATTGTGCTAGTGACTCGCGCTTGGCAGGGTCCCAAGTTCGTACGTTGGGTGCATTCGATGCCATCGCACGAATCGCTCACTGGGCATCGGCCGGGCGACGAAGAAGCCCTGAACGACGTCGACGTTCATCTTCCTGAGTAGCGTTGCGGCTTCCGGCGTTTCCACACCTTCAGCCACAACTTGAAGCCCGAGCGAGTGCCCCAGTGCCGTAACTGTTTGAGCGATCGTCACCGACCGGTCAGAGATTGCAAGATCGGCAACGAAGGCCCTGTCGAGCTTGAGCTCGTCGATCTCAAGATCCTTCAGGTATGACAGCGAAGAGTAGCCCGTGCCGAAGTCGTCAATCGAGAGACGCACTCCAACACCACGCAGTGAATCCAGTACCGATGCGACAGCTTTGGTGTCCGACACCATTACAGATTCGGTGATCTCGATAGTCAGGCGGCCCGGTTCCACGTCGTGGCGAGCCAGGAGTCCTGCAACGTTACCCGGTGTCTCTGGATTGAGCAGGGTCGTCGGTGAGAGGTTGACTGCCACACCGAGATGGCCGTTGGTGGTAGGCCAGGATTTTAGGTCCGCGAGGGCTCGGTCGAGTACAAAGTCGGTGACCTGACTCATCATTCCGGCCGCCTCCGCAGCCGGAATGAAGTCGGCTGGTGGTATGAAGCTTCCGTCTTCCTGAGGCCATCGAATGAGCGCTTCGGCCCCGATAACACGCCGCGAGATGGCGTCGACCTTCGGCTGGTAGTGGACATCAAGATTGCCGGACGCCACAGCCGCTTGAAGGTGATACACCATCTCCAGCCGGGCCTGGGTATGTACGTCAGTATCAGCTCGGTACACGACGATTGGGGGTTCTAGGGTACGTGCCTGGCGCGTTGCGACCCCGCAAGCTCGAACGAGTTCGTCGGCCGTTTCCCCGTGCTTTGGTGCGTATGCAATTCCGACTCGAGCTCCCACTGTAATGCTGACGCCAGCGACGGCGATCGGTTCGGTTAGCGCTGTTCGGATGGCCGCAGCGAGATTCAGTGCCGCCTTTCGGTCGAGACCAGGGACAAAGACGCCAAAGCTGTCTCCGCCTAGTCGAGCCGCTATGGCGGGCCCTCCGGCCTGCGTGGCAACTTCTCCGAGCCGTGCGCCAATCTGCTCTAACAACCGGTCGCCCGCTGCGAACCCGAGCGTGTCATTGACTTGCGCGAAACGGGACAGGTCGAACATCATCAATGTTCCCGCCCCTTCAGCCTTCAATGATCCATTGGTCGCGCGTACGAGGCCCTCTTGAGAAAGCAGCCCCGTGAGTCGGTCGTGCAATGCACTGTGCTCTATCTGCACTGTTAGTTCGGCGCGCCGCCGAGCGTTATCGAAGAGATGTCCGATCGCTTGAAACTGTTCAGGGGCGGTGGCGGTGAAACCCGACGATGACCCCACTTGAAGTATGTTGCCGTCCGGTAGTTCCACACGAAGGGTCTGGTCATCTGGCTTGCGCTCTCCGAATACGTAGGGCGTGCCGTCGACGGTGGCGGCCACCCAGTCTGAATCCATAATCTCGGCGATGCTCGCTAGTCCGATCGACAACACGCTCCGCGGGTCAACCGTTGCGATTTCGACGCTGAATCTATGCGCTTGAGTAAGGTCTCGATGAATCTGTCGGTCCACGTTTTGCTGACGAACCAGGGCCCATAGAAGTGCCCCGACGCCGGCCGGCAGGATGGCGAGGAATGGGTGGGCCTGGACCGCCATCGTTGAGACAACCGCGACCGACGCTGCGACTGCGGCCACCGCCAGCAATTCTCGGATCTGTCCAATGCGAGGGCGTTGTCCGGTTACGAACCCGACGAAGGGCAGGGTGATCGAGTCCGCAACCGTGCTAGCGAGAACGAGCGCCGCAGCTAGCCACAGAAACCTTAGAGGTGAGTCGGGAGCCTGAGCGAAGATGACAGCAGCGATGGTGTATCGCAGAAAGGCGATGGCCGCATTGAATGCCAGCTTGTGGCTGCCAGCTCGATCTGCAAATCGTCGAGCCACGATCGCTGACGCAGCTACAACGATTCCCGCTGGCAATGGAGCTAGGTAGGCGAGGGCAAATGCAGCAGGAACCTCGTCGAAGTGCACCCCAAGGGTTCGGCGCCCAAGCCGAACTGGGAAGTATTCCCACAGTGCAGCCACCATCGCAGCTGCGAAGACTGCGTACCACCATGGAGAAGCGCCAGTTCCTGAGCGGAACGTCTCGCGACCAAGCCCTACACCGATCCCGACAAGTGCAGCTGAGAGAGCCCAGGTAAGTCGACCGATTCTTGCGGGGGCGCCTCGTGGTTTTGATTCTTGCGGGGGCATACCTGTTCAACGGCAAAAAGCAGATCGGGGTTAAGTTCACCGTCCTTCATAAAGGCTGATTGCTCAGCTAAATCCTCGGTCTTGGTTTTATCGTTAACGTTATGGTTTTGAAGAAGGCGGGCGTGCGTCGGCTGGCGTTTGCGCAGTCTGCCTCGCAGATCGCCGATTGGGCGGGCCGTCTGGCGATGGCCATTCTCGTGTTTGATCGGTTGAATCTTGCTTGGGCCGTTGGCCTGGTCGGATCGATGTTCTTCATCGCCTGGCTTGGACCGGGGCAACGTCTCGCCGCAATGTTGTCGAATCTTGGCTCAAAAGGGTCGATGGTTTCGGTTGAGGCTGTGCGGTGCATGCTGTTCCTCGCGATCGCTTTTCCGGGTATTCCACTTAATGCGTGGACCCTCGGGCTGGTTGTTCTGATCGCGTCGTTCGCCGATCCGGTCTTCGAAATCAACCGTGCCGCTCTGGCGGTCGAGGTGGCTGGAAGGGACTATGGGCCGGTAGTGAAGCTCTTGGCCGCAGTGAATCAGATTGCCCAACTGGTGGGGTATGCGGCGGGCGGATTGTTGCTTGCGGTCGCAACCGAACGACTTGCGTTCTTGGCGATCGGAGTCCTCTTCGGCCTCTCGGGGCTTGCACTGTCTCGGATCGACGTGGAGCGCCAATCGATCGACGGAGAGGCCGAGGGAAGTCTTTCCGCCGCTCGACAGTTCTTCGCAGCGGATCGTCTTTCTCTACTTGCGATGCTTGCTGCTCTTGGTGTCATCGGGTCAGCCATGGTTGTCGAGGCGGTCGCCGCGGTGTACGGCGCCGAACTTGGACTCTCAGAGTCCGGCGTCGGCCTTGTTGCTGCCGCTCTACCGGCGGCGACGTTTGTCGGTGTCGCAGGTCTCAAGACCAAAGCTCCGCCTGTGAAGATCCTTGGGTGGTCGCTGGGGGTGGTTGTAGCTTCGTCACTGGCGGCGCTTGCACTCTTCAGCGGCGGTGGCTCTCTTGCAACGGCGATTGGCGCCTATGCCGCAATCGGTCTCGCCCTGGTGCTGTCGATAGCTGGCAATGTAGTCGTCGGCGGTCGAATCCCCGCGGAGAATAGAGCTCCCGTGTTCGGGGTAGTTCAAGGAGTGCTCTATTCGACAATGGCTGCAGCGGCTGCGGTTGGCGGATTTGTGGCTCAGTTCGCGGGTGCTAAGGCAACCAATATCGGGGCGACACTACTAATGCTGGGCGCTGGAGTCGCAGGGCTTCTCTACCTTCGTTTCGGAACGGTCGACGAAGACGAGGTCGCACCTCTGTGACCTTGGTCCTCGACGCTTGAAGGCTGTTGGACTCTGCCGATGAGAGGTGAGTGAAGTCCTCTCTTCGACATCTCGCCTGCTTTGGACTGCTCGTAGCCGCGTGCGGGTCCGGCACCGATGTAGCTGACGTACCAGCAACGTTGGCGATCGTAGATACTTCGAGCTCGACGGTCGCTTCGACGACGCCTTCGTCTACAACGACGATCGACCGAGTCTCGGTTTACGAAGACGATGAGAATGCGAACGGACTGATCATTCAGTCAGCGGTGACCGCAGCACCACAGACAACCGTCGCTGCGCCGCCGACGACCAGCGCTCCCAAATCCACCAACCCCACAACCACGAAGGCAACGACCGCCGGCGACGGCACCCCGGCGGTTACCCAAGGCGGCGGCGGAACCAAAGCCCCGTCCAGTCTTTATCAAGGGGTGCTTGGCAACTACACCCTGGATCAGGTCTTCGCATCCTCACCGGTAGCCAAGCCCGGCACTGCCGGCGGCACGCTTCCGCTCCTCGGGGTGGCCGGCTCATCTCCCAATCGACCAGCGGTTGTCGTGAAGATCGACAACTCGTCCAAGGCTCACCCGCACTCGGGACTCAATCGAGCCGACATTGTGTTCGAAGAAGAAGTCGAGTTCGGCATCACACGGTTTGCTGCAGTCTTCCACTCGGCTGATTCCACCGTGGGTCCCGTTCGATCGGGCCGGTCCACCGACATCTCATTCCTGAACGCGTTCGGCACCCCGGCGCTGGTGTATTCCGGGGCGAACTCGGTGATCGACCAGTTGCTCCTCAACCAGACGAACATCTCGAACTACTCGGCCGCCCGCTCGTCCGGATACTGGCGAGACAGCAGCCGTCGGGCTCCCAGTAACCTCTACACCAAGACCTCCAGCTTCTCGTCAGTGGCTCCTGGTGGTCCCCCTCCGGCCCAATTCCATTACCGTCCTGCCGGCGTCGCCTCAACCCAGGGAGTTCCCTCTGGCTCATTCGGCGTTCGCTACCCGGCAAACAGCACACATTGGGATTGGGTGGGAACTCACTGGGTGCGTCAACAACGGGGCGCCAATCACATCACCGATGGGGCGCAGGTGTCGGCATCTAATGTGGTCGTTGTGGCTGTGCAGTCGGCGAATACCGGACTGTTCGACAGCACGGGTGCGCCAGTCCCCGAGTATGTGTTTCTTGGTGAGGGTCCCGCGGTCGTTTACACTGACGGCCGGCGCGTCGATGGAACCTGGACCCGCCCAACCCTGCGTGATCCGGCCATCCTGCACGTGAACGGCCAGCCGATCACGCTTACACCGGGGCGAACCTGGGTGCAGGTGACCACCAGTGGGCAGTATCAGCCAAACGGGTAGATGCTCGAATCAATCGATGGTGTCGAGACCGAGGTCTTTGGCGACGGTCGCCGCGAGGTCGACCAATGCCGAGATCGCCGGCCGAGTTGCGCTGGACTGCCGGTACGCCAGCTCGACCGTCCGACAAAACCGGTTGGTGATGTTGAGGACTCGAACGCCCTGAGGTTCGAACGCCAGCCCCAAGTCAGGAACCAAAGCTGCACCCGCCCCAGCGGCGACGACCCGCAGGGTTGCCGGGTAGTCATCGATCTCGTGGGCGACGTTTGGTGTAAACCCTGACTCCCGGCACGCCTGTTGGATCAGTCGACCACACCACACTCGACGTGGAGCCAGCACCAGGGGGAGTTCGGCGAGTTCGGATAGATGCATTTCTGTTCTCCCAACTCCCCATTCGGAATCTTCGGGAACGACGATCCGGAACCAGTCCCGAAACAACGGTTCGAACACGATTCCTTCTTGCACGGGCGCATGGGTGATAGCCATGACGAAACATGCATCCAACTGCCCCGACCGGACCGTTTCGACGCCGTCGGCTTCACTGGGGAATTCCTCGGTGCGGATGACCAGATCAGGGAATCGAGCCGCCGATTGCTGGAGCAGTGGAGGGAGGAAGCGGGAAGCCATCGACTCGCTGAGCCCCACGCGCACCGTTCCGGCCACACGCCGTTGTATTCGCTCAAGCGACGCCTGAGCGCGTTCGAGTTCGGCGAGAACCACGTCGGCGTGGCTCACCAGTTCTCGCCCCGCATCGGTGAGCTGAACGGTTCTCCCTACCCGCTCGAGTACCCCGACCCCGGTGGATTTCTCGATCGAAGAGAGTTGTTGGCTCACCGCCGAAGGGCTGTATCCAAGCGTGTTTGCCGCCGCTGCGATAGTTCCCTGTGCTGAAACTTCGCGCAGCATTCTGAGCTGCTGAATGCTGAGGTCCATCTTGCAAGACTAGCGAAAACCATTAGCAATACTTATGAATATTCATTCGAAACCGTCGCTTTTACTTCTGTTAGTCGTGATCGATACTCAAAACATGCTTTTCATTCACTGCCCAGAATGCGATCACCGCTACATGGTCGGGACTCGCTCCATCGTCTCCATGCACAACACCAGCGACGGCGTTCTCGCCTACGTTCGCTGTCCCGAAGGACATGTGACCCTGAACACCGGGTCCCCCTCGGCGCTTGAGAAAGCTCACGCCGGTCGGGAACGCACGCTGGCACCTGTCCGAAAAGCGCCATCTCTCGCCGACAGCTGCTTTTAGGCTATGTCGGTGACCGCTCCGTCGAAGAACCCCTTCAAGCCAGCTGAGGCGACGAACAGCGGCCAATTCACTTCCTCAGACTGGGTGCTGTTCTGCTCGGTGTCGCTGATCTGGGGTGCGAGCTTTCTCCTGATCGATATCGGCTTGGATGCGCTGACACCCGGGATGGTCACGTTGATCCGGGTCGGCAGCGGAGCCATCGCGCTGCTGGTTCTCACCCGTGTTCAGCAGGGCCGATTCACGTTCCCCGATCCGGCTGATCGGCTCCTTATCGCTGTTCTCGGCCTCGTCTGGGTGGCGATTCCGTTCACCCTGTTCCCGCTCGCCCAAGACCGAATCAACTCCTCGATCGCGGGC
>CALHFG010000078.1 GCA_938029215.1 uncultured Acidimicrobiales bacterium
TCAAGCCGACCCGTTCGGCTTCGACAACCTGCTTCTGCGCATTACCCACGGTGTGGGCGACCGACATGAGGTGGGCCGCGGTTTCCTGGGGCAGGTCGATCCAATGGTCAACTTCGACCCGAGGGATCACGAGGACATGGCCATGATGTAGCGGTCGAATATCGAGCATGGCGATGCACACGTCATCGGACCAGACGAACCGACCCGGAATCTCGCCGTTGATGATCTTGGTAAAGATGGTGGCCATCGGCTCACCATACTTGCGGCACAGAGCGGGACCCGAAAAGCGGTCCGGCTGGAACCCTGTTGTTTCTATCCTCTAGCCGATCACAGCTAGCGTCTGGGGATGAGCGAACTCCTCATCTCAGATTCGGGCCAGGTACGGACGATCACTCTGAATCGTCCCGAAGCCAAAAACACCCTGTCCGGGCCCATGCTGAACGGCCTTCTTGCAGCCCTCACCGAAGCGAACAACGCGGGACCCCGTCTCATTGTGCTCACCAACACGGGCAACACGTTTTGCGCAGGAGCCGATCTCACCGCTTCTCGGGTCGGCGTTTCGGGTGACGATGGCGCCACCGCATCGTTGGCCGACCTGTTCACCGCCCTTCGCAGCTCTGCCGTCCCCGTCATAGGAAAGATCAACGGTCACGCCGTCGGCGGCGGTGTCGGTCTCATGGCCGCCTGTGACCTGTCGTATGTGCGCTCCGATGCCAAGATTGGCTTCACCGAGGTGCGCCTCGGCGTCGCTCCCGCTGTGATCTCGGTGGTGTGCCTTCCAAAGCTCAACCGAGCTGACGCTATGGAGACGTTCCTCACCGGTGAGCGCTTCTCACCGCAGCGAGCCGCGGAAATGGGCTTGATCAATGCCTCGGTAGACCCCGAGGAACTCGACACCTATGTGCAAGCCATAATCGACAAGATCCTTCTGGGTGGTCCCAGCGGGGTGGCTGCCTCCAAGCAAATCGTCAACGACGTGCCACAAATGGACCACCCCGAAGCCTTCGACAAGATGACGACGCTTTCGCAATCACTGTTCGATGCCGAAGAAGCCCAGGCCGGCATTGCAGCGTTCAGAGAACGGCGGCCGGCACCTTGGGTCACGAGCGACTAGAACGGGACTTCGAGTAAACCCGCCCGAAACCTAGGCGTCGACGTCGGGATAGATGCTTGGAGGGGGTCCGGGGATTCCGGGGCCTTCACACACCCAACACGACGAGTCGCTACTTCCCGTCCATGCCACCTCACACGGCAGGCAGCTAAGCCGCATGCCGACCCGTCGATAGCGAGGTTGCACGGAAGGAAGAGCGTTTACGACCTGTTCAGCGGTGGGGGGAGCCAACGTCGCCGAAGCGACATTCGCAGATGAGGTCGTAGCCATACCTTCTGTATCGGCAGTTCCTCAGACGAGATGAGGGCCAAAACGACCGGAGTGCAGTGGGCAAATCCCACTGCACTCCGAATGTACGTAGACCTATGTCCACAGACTTCTTTGACGAATTAGTACTTCACAACCGCCGGAAGCTTCTTGGCCTGAGCCACCCACTTGGTGACGGTCTTTTCGCTGGGCAAGGCCCGCACGATGCTCTTCTTCGACTTCTTGATCGATGCTGCGTTGACCTCGGCCATCTTGGCGGTGAGATTGTCGGGACGACGCATCTTCAGTTCCTTCACGGTGTCCACACCGGCACGCTCCAGGAGCTCGCTGTACTCAGAACCCACACCCTTGATGCGCATGAGGTCGGCGCAGTTGACAAACGCTAGGACCTTCTTCTCATCGACGCCCGAAGCAGCAGCAATCGCCTTGCGACCCTTCTTGGTTGCGCCTTCGGCGAGAAGCTTTTCACAGGTCCGGATACCGGCCTTCTGAAACTTCTTCGCCAGTGCGGGGCCGACGCCCTCGATGGTTTCGATCTTTGCCATGTGGATTCATTCTCCTGAATTTGGGGTGAGGTATACACGTCCCTCTTCGTCCGTTCGCCCAGACAAATTAAGGATCGTTGCATCAAACACTAATCCAGATAGGCCCTGCCGTGCCGAGCTAGTCGTGTCCAGTTATGCTGAGCGCTGCTTTTCGGACCGTTAGCTCAGTTGGCTAGAGCGCTCGCCTCACACGCGAGAGGTCACTGGTTCAAGTCCAGTACGGTCCACGTCGTTCCTCGGCCTAGCGGCCTCGTCTCTCACCGCCTTTCGGCGCAGGGCGCCGAAACGCTCAGAGCCAAACGCTCACCAACAAACCCAACGACTATCGAACCATCCACGTCGTTCCTCGGCCTAGCGGCCTCGTCTCCAGTTCAAGCGAGCGGTGTGTCGAATCGTTGGATCTCGACCTTATGGCCATCGGGGTCGTGCACGAAACAGTGGTACAGCTCGAATCGGGCACTCGCCTTGGGACCTTCCACCTCCAGGCCCGCCGCAACCAACCGCTCGACCCAACCATCAACGTCGTCGGAAATCAGTGTGATGATCGTGCCCTCCGGTTGCGAGGGTCGGTGGTTGCAGACTCCCAGATATGCGCTGTCGCTCACGTGATAAATCAGACAAGCGCCTTGATCGCGTGCCAAGTCGAGCCCCAGCAGCTCGCCATAAAAGTGAGCCGATCGTTCCAGGTCGGCAACGTAGACGAACGTGATCTGGGAATCGAACGGTCCAGTGGCCATGAATAGAACGATAGAGCGCCGGCGAACCTGGTCTGAAAGACTCCCCCTGAAGGGGATCACTCAGCGGTCGGTCAGACAGACGATGGTGTCGGCGTCGAGGCGGATCTCATCGGTGGTGAGCGGCGCCGGGCAGGTGCCGTCTGGGAAACGGGCGCCGATCACGCGGCCGTCGTTGATTCGATCGCAGGGAACCTCGATAAGCGAGGGCCCTTGCATCAACCGCACGCACGAGTTCGCAGCAACGCCGACATCGGGACCAGGAAGCACGACCGGCTCAACAACCGAACCTCCGGTGGCATAGGCGGTGAACACAAAGATGAGAAGCAACAAACCCAAGAAGCCGCCCCACGGAACGAACTTCATCATCCTCGAATGCTGCGTACTTATCACCTGCTCCTGCGCCTGGCGACGAGCCTGGAGATATTCGGGGTCGAGGAGCCGTGGATCGATTCGGGTGACCCCATCGTCGACGGTGATGCGCCCGGAGCCGGTGGATGCGCCGTCGAGTTCTCGGTTGTACTGCTGCCGTCGTTCGTTATTGCCGAGCACACGAAAGGCTTCGTTTACCCCTCGCATCAGGTTCTCGGCTTGCTGCGACTCGAGCTCGGGTTTGCCTACGAACCGGTCGGGGTGCCAGAGACGGGCTTGTTGGTGATAGGCGCGACGAATCTCATCGGAAGAGGCCGTCCGGGAGACGCCAAGAACTTCGTAGTGAGTAGCCACGCAGGCACAGGGTAGGAGCTTTGACCAGCAAGGTGGTCACCGGGGCAGGATCAGAAATCCACCGAGAACAGATCGCTCGACGCCTCCCAGGCATCTTCGATCTGCTGGGCCGTCACCGGCTGTGAGCCAGGATCCTCGTCGTTGAAGCTCATCATGATGGCCCCAACACGCTCCTCCTGGCGCTGCCCGATCAACGGAATGAAACGAATCGCCATCACCGCGGCCAGAAGAATGCCGATTCCGGTGAGCAGAATCAGGAAGCCCGATGCGGCCATTGTCACGTCACCGAGTGATTCCACCGCGGTCGAACCGAAGCTGAACAACAGCAGACCGGCGAACCACAGGCTGAAGTCACGGTTGGCCTGAACCTTTGACGAATCGCCAAGGGCCGACGTACGCCACAACATATTGAGAGCGCCAGCGCCGAGGCCAGCGATCACCATCAGACCCCAAACAAGCGCAGCCCCACCCAGAATCCTGAATGGACGTTCGAAGGAGTCAAAGCGGCCGGCTGCAATCAGCAGGCCGGCGCCGACAACCAGGCCCGGCACGTGGCGTCCCACGATGGCAACCTGACCGAATGAAGGGGTGCGGCCCAGCTTGGTGACATTGAAGGCTGCCTGGCCGGCCCATACCAGTGAGGCCAGCAACGTGACCCCTGTTAGCAGCGCCATGCCGTAACCCAATGCCTGATAGGTACGCAGGAGCGTCGAACCGGTTTCGCTCGTGCTCAGAACCATCGTCCCAGCTCCGAGTCCGACCACGCTCACGCCTACGAGCGCCCAGAGGAAATGGACCGCCTGCAGTGCGGCTCCGTACGAAACGATCGACTCATAGCCTTCGACCGTCTCGACGATCTGCTGCTGACGTTTGTTTCGAATGCGGGACGGTGCCGGCGCGGGAGCGGGCGCGGCCGAACGGCGCTTGCGCCGGTTCGGATTCGCGGGTGTGGCGGCCATCGTGTTCCTTTTCGGCCCGAAACCACCCTCTATTGAGCACTGGAGCAGCGAAAGTTCAGCCGATGCCGCCGATGACCAGACCAATGCTGAGCGTGATGCCGGTGAGTAACTGCGCCCTGCCGGTGTCCGACAGCACGGGGATGAGGTCTTCACCCAACAGGCCATCGAGAACGTCCCGGGTCGGACGCTGCGCTGCCACCAGCCCCACAAGGCCTAAAACCGCAGGCCAGCGAAGTACCGCAGCTCCGATAATGCAGGCCGCCGTGCCCAGAATCAGGGCAACATAGAACTGGCGAGACTTCAGGTCACCCAGCCGTACCGCCAGGGTGTTCTTGCCCGCCTCGGCATCCAATGGACGATCTCGAAGGTTGTTAATCACGAGCAACGAAACGGCCAGAAAACCCACCGCAACCGAGCAGATGAGCGACAGCGGGGTGATTCGAGACAATTGCACGTACGTGGAGCCAACGGTGGCGACGACGCCGAAGAAGACGAAAACGAAGATCTCACCGAGCCCCATGTAGCCATAGGGCTTGGGCCCGCCGGTGTAGCCCCAGCCAGCCAGCATGGAGACAGCCCCCACCAGTAGCAACTCGGGACCGACCGCGAGCGACAGCGCCAACCCGGCAAGACCCGCGATCCCGAACGCAGCCAATGCGGCCTTCTTTACTTGGCCAGGGGTGGCGAGACCTGCGGCCACGAGCCGGACCGGACCCACCCGGTTGTCGTCGGTCCCTCGTTCGCCGTCGGCATAGTCGTTCACATAATTGGTTGCTATCTGCAAGGCCAGGGCAACGATTCCGGCGGCGAGGACTCGCCACAGGATGATCGTTTCGCCCTCACCGACCGCCGCGGCGGTGCCCACCATGACGGGCACGATGGCCGCGGGCAGGGTTTTAGGGCGCGCTCCCTGGATCCAGACCGATGCTGGGTTCGAACTCACGGGCCCAACAGGGCCGCCGCGACCCGTTCCATTCCCGCCACACGACTCCCCTTCACCAGCACAGCATCAGTGTGGCCCAGATCGCCAAGGTGACGCACAGCCGCAGCGACGTCTTCAACGTGGGTGGCCAACGGCCCATACATCGGGGCGTCCACGGCTATCGGCTCGATGCCGGCCGCCAAGGCTCTCTCGGTGATGGCGAGATGGTCCTGTTGTTCGGTGGCGCCCAACTCTCCCATCACGCCCAGGACCGCGATTCTGCGATCGGCCGCTAACGCGGAGAGCGCGTCCAGGGCGGCGGCCATGGAAGTTGGATTGGCGTTGTAGCTGTCGTTGATGATCGTGGCACCAGCCTCGGTCTTTTGAACATCCATTCGCAAAGGCGAAATCACAGGCGCATTGAGCCCCTCAACGATCCGGTCAAGAGGAACCCCCACCGCAATGCCCACTGCCGCTGCGGCTGCCGCATTCTGAGCCATATGAGCCCCCGCAACGCCGAGTTCGATGTGGGCATCGCCCAGTGGAGTGACCAAGGTAAAGCTGGGATGCAAGTCGGCACCCACCACAACGTTGGAGAAAACCACATCCGCATCGGACGCTCCATAGGTGAGTACCCGGTCGGCCCCGGATCGGGCTGCCATGGCGATCACGTTTGGGTCATCGGCATTCAACACCAGCGTGCCGGAAGCTGGCAACGCCTCAGCCAGCTCACCCTTTGCGGCTGCTACCTGCTCGATCGACCCGAAGATCTCGGTGTGAACCGCAGCTACCGAGGTGATGACACCCACCGTCGGGCGAGCGATTCCGCACAACAGCTGGATGTGACCAACGTTTCGGGCGCCCATTTCGATGATTACGACACCTGCGCCCTCGGGCGTTCCAAGAAGTGTGAGTGGAACGCCAAGCTCGTTGTTGAACGACGCCACATTGGCGTGGGTGGTGACATGTTGGGCGCATACCGAACGGATGAGATCTTTGACCGACGTCTTGCCAACGCTGCCGGTGACGCCGACGATGTGGGCGTCGATTCGATCCCGGGCGGCTTCGCCAAGCTGCAGGAGTGCCTGGCTCGTGTCTGCTACTGCGATGGAAGGGGCTCGTTCGTCGGGAGCTGGCGCTGAGCGCAGGTAGGCGGTGGCTCCGGCGTCGATTGCAGCCGCCACGAAATCGTGACCATCTCGTTCGGCCATGATCGGCACAAACAGGTCACCCTCGCCCGCAGATCGGGAATCGATGGTCACGTTTTGGATCACGACCTCCGAGCCAAGCTCGGGTTCAGACACCGATAATGCCGCCGCTACTTCTCCAATGGTCCAACGCACCCCTCTGGTCTAGCGGGCGATGTACGGTTTCCGGTGTGAGCAGCACCGCCCAAACCTTGACAACCGATGGCCACAAACAACGTGTCGTCGTGCTTTTTGGAGGTCAATCGCCCGAACACGAGGTTTCCCGGGTGACCGCAGCCCACGTTCTGGCAGCGATCGACCGAGAACGATACGACGTCACCGCGGTCGGAATCGATAGGGCGGGCACCTGGCACGTTCGGCCAGAACTCCCCCCTGCCGACGCTCACCCGGGCGCGTTGGAGGTTGCGGGCTCGGCCGAGTCACCCTCTTCCATCCTCACCAGCGGAACCGTCGTTCTCCCCCTGCTGCACGGCCCGATGGGCGAAGATGGCACCGTCCAAGGGCTGCTCGAACTGGCGGGTGTTCCCTACGTTGGTGCCGGTGTGCTGGGTAGCGCACTCGCCATGGACAAGACCGCGGCCAAGCAGGCCTTGGCGGCGGCGGGCGTGCCTCAGGCGCGTTGGGAGACGCTCCACGAACCGCATTTCAAAGCGACCGCCAGCACGCTTGGCGGCATCCTTGAACGGTTGGGCGACACCGTGTTCGTCAAACCGGCCAACATGGGTTCCTCCGTCGGTGTCTCCAAGGCCACCAGCGCGGACGAGCTCGCAACCGCGCTCGAGGTTGCCTTCAGCTATGACGAGTGGGTCGTGGTCGAAGAGAACATCGTGGGTCGCGAGATCGAGCTGGCGGTCATGGGCAATGCCGATCTCGAATTCAGCGTGCCCGGAGAGATCATCCCGGCCGCAGACTTCTATGACTACAACGACAAGTATCACGATGGCGCCGCCAAGCTGATCATTCCCGCCGAGCTGTCACGGCTGGAGATCACCGAGATGGAGCGTCTCGCCCAGGCGGCCTACACCGCGTTGCGGGTCGAAGGCATGGGGCGGGTGGATTTCCTGTACGAGCCCGAAGGTCGCGGCTTCCTTTTGAATGAGATCAACACCATTCCAGGATTCACGCCGATCTCGATGTATCCCAAGATGTGGGAAGCCACCGGCGTCAGCTATCCGCGGCTCATCGACTCGCTTCTCGAGCTTGCGGTGGAGCGATTCAACCGCCGAGCGGCCAAAAAGCGTTCCTGACGTTAGCTACCAACCGCCGGTTGATCCACCGCCACCAAAGCTTCCGCCGCCACCACCGAAACTTCCGCCGCCAAAGCTGCCGCCGCCAAAGCCTCCGCCGCCGCTGAAGCCACCGAAGCCGCCGCCACCGCCGGAACTCCCCCAGCCGCCGCCGGACCGGCCACCGCTTCCGCCAACGATGATGAACCCGGTGTTGCGGCGTCGGCGTTCGTGAATGATCTGTTCGCGGATGGAAACCGCGGTGTCGGCGATCCGTCCCGCCATATCGATCTTGTCTTCCCACGAACCGGCGAGCTGGTCGAGCTGATCGGAAAGGCCCTCAAGCTGGCCCTTGCGAGAACTGAAGATCGTCCAGCCAAGGGTCTGCTGTGCCCGTTGGATCGCGCGGTTGGCGCGCGCAACCTCACGGTTGAGCTGGCGCCGAAGCGCTTCCACCCGTGCCGCTTCCTCTTGGCTTTCGATGAGCATTTGGTCCATCTGCCGATCGATTCGGTCGAGCGTACGAGCCACCCGCAGATAGTTCGGTCGACGGTCGGTGAGCTCGCGGGCCATCTCTTCCAACACCGACTGCACCTTCTGGGGATTCAGGTGGTACTTGGGTGAGAGATCGGTTGCTCGGGAGGCGACGAATCGTTGGAGCTGGTCGAGTTCCTGCACGGCCGCCTTCATCAGCGACGGGCTTTCGATCCGAGCCTGCTCCAGATCGATCATCAGCGTGTCGAGTTCGTCGAGAAGTTCATCGGCGGCGTTGAGCTCCAGTCCGGCGTTCTCGAGCTCGTTTGCAGCACCCTTCCAGTCCTGGGCGGGCACTAGCTCGAGGCCTTGCGCTCGACGGATGTCGGCCCGGTCGAGACGTTTGGTGGCATTGTCGGTGTGCTCGGTTGCCCAGCGCCACGATTCAGGACTGTGAGGAACGATGGTCGCAGCGAACTTTTCTTCGGTTTTGGCGATCCGGGTTCGTTCTTCTCGTTCCGCTACTTCAATCTCAAACGCCCAGTCGTGGAGACCCTTCGGGCGGTCGACGACAACCTCGGCCTCATGACGGGCCGCGAAGAGTACGGCCTCCGCTTCTTCCAGTTGATCCGACATCTCGAGCAGATCGAGCTTCAGCTCGTCGAACACCACACCGGACACGGTGGCGCGCGCCGTTGCCAGATCGGCCAACGCTTCGTCGATCTTCCAACCCGACCGCACTCGTCGACCAGCGAGATCGTCGGCATCGTCGAGCTCTTCCATGAGCAGGCCGTGCTTGGTGGGAAGCGCCACCCGCAGGCGGTCAAGAAGTTCTCCAAAGGCGGTCAGCGCGTCGAGCGCCAACTGGTAGCGATCGAGGGATTCGCCGAACTCGGCCAGCCGGGTTTCGCCGAGCTGCAGCTCTTCGCTCGATGCCGAATCGATCCCGCCAGGGGTTGCCTTGGTGAGCAGGGATGCGCCTCGCTCGGCGTCGTTGCCCGATGTTCCTACCTGATGCTGCAGGTGCCGGAGCTCATCGAGCGTGCGACCGTCGACGGTGTGGGCGAACCGTTCGCCCTGCTCGCTGAGACGGGCGTCGCGTTCGCGTGCGGCCCCCATGCGGATACGAGGCTCGGCGACCTTGGTTTGGAAGGTGTCGCGTCGTTCGTTCAGCTGCTTGCGGCGATTGCGGAGCATTACGCCACCGCCTACACCTGCCAGGCCGACCACCGAACCGGCGAGAATGAGCGAGCCGGTAGAACTGGTGGGTTCGGGCTCAGAGATGGGCACCTCGTCGCGTTCGACTTCGAGCGTTTCATCGGTGATCGCTTGGATGTCGGTGGCGTCGGTGATCGCCGCCACGATCCCGCCGGTGAGGTCGCCACCACGCAGGCGCTCGCTCATGGCACCGGTGCGGATGTCCTGACCGATTTGATCCCCGAAATCGCTGCTGAAGACCGAGCTTTGCTGCGAGGGGATGTCAATCGCCACGAACAGATAAGTCGCCGAGGTGCCGCATGCAGCCAGAATGTCGCTTCGGGCATCGTCGAGATCGGTGTTGTCGTCATAGACACGGGCATAGACCACCGTGTCGGGGGCGGCGGCTTGGAAGTCCGCGATGGCTGCTTCCACCTCGCCGGCGTCTATCTGGCCGCTCAAATCGACCAAACCGGCCTGGCATTGGTCGTCCTGGGCGGCCGCCACGCCGCCGGTGAGAGCGATCGAGACGAAGACGCCGACGCAGAACGCCACGAACGCGGCTCCGAGACGGAAAAACAGTGACCTGGAAGAATGCGGAGTGATTTGCTGACCCATCGTGATGAAACAGTAGCCGCCGTCGGCGAACTCCCTATGCTGTAGCGGGCCACCTACGCGGAGCAACCGTCTGAAAGGGCGGGTGTTGTGGGCCGTGCAAAGCACGTCAGGAGTTCGAGGGAATTGTCGGTTTCGAAAAAGTTGGCCGGAAAGCGGATAGCAATCACCGGCAGCACCGGCTTTTTGGGAACCGCTCTGGTGGAGCGGTTGATGCGCTGTGTGCCAGATTGCGAGCTTGTCTTGCTCGTGCGACCCGGTCGCCGAAGCACCGTAGAGCAACGCGCTCGCCGAGAGATCTTCCGGAACGACGTGTTCCATCGCTGGATGGAAGAGCTTGGCGACGGCGACCGCAAGGCGGGTGCCGAACCGTTCTGGGCGCAGGTGGAACGCCGGGTACAGGTGATCCCCGGAGACGTGGGAACCGACGGCCTGGCGCTCAACGACGAGGGCCGCGAGATCATGAGCTCGTGCGACATCGTGATTCACAGCGCTGCAACCGTGAGCTTCGACGCCGCCCTCGATCTGGCCGTCGAAGTCAACCTTCTGGGCGCAACTCGGATCGTGGAAACACTGCAGGATCTTGAGGTAACGCCGCATTTCGTTGGTGTCTCCACCTGCTATGTGGCTGGCAACCGACGCGGTGACGCCCCCGAACAGCTCCTCACCGACTCGCCGTTCCACATCGACGTCAACTGGAAGTCGGAAGTGGCGGCGGCCCGGCGGACCCGTAGTGACTTCGACGCCGAGTCCCGGGCGGCCGACCGTCTGGAAGAGTTCCGTGCTCGAGCCCGCCACGAACTGGGCGCCGCGGGCACGCCCCTGCTTTCTCAGAAGACCGAACAGCTGCGTCAGCGGTGGGTCAGTGAACAATTGGTTGAGGCCGGACGGGCCCGGGCCGCCTCGCTCGGTTGGCCCGACGCGTACGCCTACACCAAGGCACTGGGCGAACGGGCTCTTGTCGAGAGCCGCGGCAACGTTCCCGTCAGCATTGTTCGTCCGTCCATCATCGAATCGGCCTGGGCCGAACCGGTGCCGGGTTGGATCAAGGGATTCCGGATGGCCGAGCCAATCTTGATCAGCTACGCCCAGGGCCTGTTGAAGGAATTCCCAGGCGTTCCCGAAGGGGTCGTCGACGTCATCCCGGTCGACCTCGTCGTGGCGGCAATTATCGATGTTGCCGCCCGCGGGCCCGAAGATCCCGAGACCGTGGACATCACCCAGGTCGCCTCCGGCACCCGTAACCCGCTGCACTACCGCCAGCTGGTCGACCTGGTGAACGGTTGGTTCACCGAGAACCCGCTGTATGACAAGAAGGGTCAGCCCATCGCGGTGGCCAAGTTCTCCTTCCCTGGTCGGGGTGCGGTGGAACGTCAGCTGGATCGAGCCCACAAGAGCCTGGACCGTGCCGATCGCACGCTGAAACGGCTGCCTCTGCGGGGCAAACAGGCCATGTTGAACGCTCAGGTCGAGGACCAAAAAGACCAGGTAGAGCGGGCCATGGGCTATGTGAAGATCTACGGCGCCTACGCCGAGTGCGAAGCCCTGTACGGCGTTGACAACTTGGTGGAGCTCCACGACAACCTCACCAAGAAGGATCAGGCTGAACTGGGCTGTGACCCGGCCATTGTTGACTGGGCGCAGTACGTCACCCAGATTCATCTTCCGTCGGTGGTGCACCACGCCCGGGTCAAGACCACTCCGACCCGGTCCGATCCGGACGACCGCGAGAACCGCACCCGCAAGAAGGTGCTCTCTCCGGACCGCCAGCTCGCTGCGTTCGACCTGGAAAACACGATCATCGCGTCCAATGTGGTGTTCAGCTACGCATGGCTAGCGACCCGCAATATGGGCCCCGCCGATCGGGTCAAGTTTGCCCTGAAGACCTTTGGCGAAGCTCCTGCCCTCCTGGCGCTGGACTCTCGAGACCGCACCGACTTCCTGCGACACTTCTACCGCCGCTACGACGGCGCGTCGGTGGCGCAGATGGAGAAGCTCGGTAGTGAACTCCTGGCCGACCACATCCTCACGAAGGCCTATCCCGCTGCGGTCCGCAGGGTCAGAGAGCATCGTGCTCTGGGACATCGCACCGTGCTGATCACCGGAGCGCTCAACATTGTGGTCGATCCGTTGCGGCCACTCTTCGACGACGTGGTATGCACCGAAATGAGCGTTCGAAACAACCGCTACACCGGCGAACTGTTGAGCGTTCCGCCGACCGGAGAGGTTCGGGCCGCCGAGCTGCGCCGTTATGCCGCCGAGCATGGGTTCGATCTCGGTGAATCGGTGGCTTACGCCGACTCGTCATCCGATCTCCCGCTCCTCGATGCGGTTGGGTATCCAGTTGCAGTCAACCCCGAAACTCGACTGGCCAGCATCGCCACCAAGCGCGGCTGGTTGATCGAGAACTTCACCAAGGCCGAAGGTCCCACCAACCGCATCCTTCCCCTCGGACCCCTACCCGCCTACAAAAAGAGCCGCAAGTGACCTCTCCTCTAACAGCGCCTGGCTCACGGTGCTGCGCCTCACCAGGCAGACCTGTTTTCTCCCCTTCAGGGGGACCCCTCCAGAGCCGGGGGCTGCTCTTTGACGCTACGTGGCGAACGAGCCGCGGATCGCACTGCCCAACCGAGGCTCAGTTCCCAGAGATTTCACCAAGCGAGTCACATGTCTAAGAACCGTCCTAATCCGCGTCCGGGGTTTGTCCTCGAAGTCGATCGGCAGACGCCGCCGATTCTGTTCCACCATGGCGAGGGCTTCCGCATGGAGAAGCTGCCAGTGGGACGCAGTCGGGTCATCTACCCGCCTGAACCGCTGCACGGCATCAAGGACCCCGATGCGGCGATTGCCGATGCGCTGGCCAATCCGATCGACGACGACCCGTTGGCTGAGTTGATGAAGCCGGGCATGAAGCTGACCATCGCGTTCGACGACATTTCACTGCCGTTGCCCCCAATGCAGCGGCCCGACATTCGGCAGCGAATCATCGAGCAGGTTCTCGACCTGGCCGCGGCCGGTGGCGTGGACGACGTCCACATCATTGCGGCCTTGTGTCTGCATCGACGTATGACCGAGAACGAACTCCGTCATGCCGTTGGCGATCGTGTCTACGAAGCGTTTGCGCCCTACGGGCAGCTCTACAACCACGATGCCGAGGATCCCGAAGGCATGGTGATCTTGGGAACCACCAAGCACGACGAGATCGTCCAGATGTCGAAGCGAGCCGCCGAGAGCGACCTCGTCGTCTACGTCAACATCAATTTGGTAAGCATGGACGGCGGCTGGAAGAGCACCGCTACCGGCCTGTCTGGCTATCAAGGCGTCCGGGCCCATCACAACGTGAAGACCATGCGCCACAGCAAGAGCTTCATGGATCAGGACGCATCTGAACTGCACCGTTCCAATTGGCGTCAGGGAGAGGTGATCAAGAAGAGCGGTCCTCGTATCTTCCAGATCGAGACAACCGTGAACACCAACGCCTTCGGTTCCGATGGCCCCATGTCCACACTGCAGAAGCGGGAGTGGGAGTGGACCGCCCGGGATCGAGCAACCTTTGCGGGCATGCAGGCGGGTCTGAAGCTGATGCCGAGCGGCGCCAAGCACAAGGCCTTCCACAACTGGAAGGCGCCGTATGAGATGACCTCGGTCCAGGCGGGTGAGGTTGAGGCTGTTCACAAGAAGACCACCGAGATGGTTTACAAGCAGCACATGGTGCCAGTTGAGGGTCAGACCGACATCGTGACGATGGGCCTGCCCTATCTTTCGCCTTACAACGTCAACAGCATCATGAACCCGATTCTGGTGACCGTCCAAGGATTGGGCTACTTCTTCAACCTGTACCGCGGGAAACCGGTGGTGCGTGAAGGTGGCGTACTCATCATGAGCCACCCCACCCCGTGGGAGTTCCATCCGGTTCACCACCCGAGCTACATCGACTTCTTCGAGCAGGTCTTGGCCGATACGACCGACCCGATCGAGATCGAGAAGAAGTACGAAAAGCAGTACGCCGAGGACGAGTGGTATCGCCACCTCTATCGGACCAGCTACGCCTACCACGGCGTGCATCCGTTCTACATGTGGTATTGGGCATCGCATGCAATGGAGTACCTCGGTGGTGTGATCGTTGTTGGTGGGGATCCCAAGGCGGTTCGTCGCCTCGGGTTCAAGCCGGCCACCACACTCAACGATGCGCTCGAGATGGCTTCAGACGTTGTTGGTCCTGCCCCCACCCTTACCCACATCCACAATCCGCCTATCTTTATGGCAGACGTTCAGTAGAAGACTGGGAGCCTCATCATGGGCTGGATTCGCTTCATCACCACACCTCCTTCGACCCCCAAAGGGGTAGAGAAGCCTGTCCCCGAATCGACGGTGGGTGTCCAGTACAACACCAAGTGGGCCCGCTCGCGCCCGGCGAAAGTGGCTCGAGAGGTTGGCGTCTGGGGTTTTATGAAGCCCGCGATCCAGATCTATGGCTCGCCGCGCGTGATCGGCACCGATCGCCTCACCGACCTCGAGGGGCCGGTGGTGTTTGCCGCGAACCATCACAGTCACGCCGACACGTCACTGTTGCTGGCCACGATCCCCGCGCATCTGCGACGCAACCTCTCCGTAGCGGCCGGGGCCGACTACTTCTTCCCCAATAAAGTTGCAGGTGCACTTTCGGCTTTGTTCATCGGGGCCATCCCGATCGAACGGCAGAAACTGTCGAAACTAAGCATCGAAAATGCTCTCGAGGCAATCGACAGCTGCAACAGCCTGCTGATCTACCCCGAGGGCGGACGGTCGCCCGACGGCTGGAGTCGAGAACACCGACCCGGTGCGGCTTTCGTAGCCAAGAAGTCCGGCGTCCCAGTGGTTCCCACCTATATCGATGGAACCGGCAGCATTCTGCCAAAGGGCAAGAACTGGCCGTCGCGTTCTCGCTGCGCCGTGGTGTTCGGTTCGCCAATGCAGTCGGACGAGTCCGAAGATGCCCGAGCGTTCGCCAAGAGGATCGAGAGTCGGGTCAGTGAACTAGCCGATGAGTTCTCCTCCGGCTGGTGGGAAGCGCGCAAGAAGGCCCATGCGGGCCAGACCAAAGATCTCAACGGTCCCGAGGCTGGTGCGTGGCGTCGCCGTTGGGCGCTGGGCCCAAAGCCTGGCGCCAAAGCCAACAAGCCGTCCTGGCCCTAGGCTCACCAGGTCGCTAGAGCGCACCCATTCACGGGAGCGTCGGCTTAGTCGAGGACTTCGCCAAGGGCCCCGTGGGTCCGAAGGTACTGACGCAGGTATGGCATGGCGATGTTGACCAGCCCGCGGCCGGGTGAGCTGATCATTTGGGTGTCGAGCAACCGGAGTCGATACTGACTGGCCTGGTTGGAGGAAGTTCCGAGGCGCTCGGCCAGGCTCCCAATCTTGCTCGGACCGTCATCGAGGCTCATGGCAAGCAAGAAACGGCGATCGTTGGGGCTGAGGTCTCCGAGAGCCGGTTCCAGAACCAACGCACCGAGGCGCTCCTGGGCGGCGGGCAGGGCGGTGTCGATGTCGGCGAGGGTAATCACGTCGCGTTCACCAGCGGCCTTCCACGCGTGGTAGCCGATGAGCTGGATCATGAACGGATAGCCCGCACTGGCATCGGCGGCGAGACTGAGCGCTTCGGGTTCGAACCGGCGACCACCAACGTGGGCTGTCTCCTGGAGTGCGTCGTATGCCTCGAACGCTTTGACCGGACCGATTGTGTGTCGCTCCGCCCGTCGAAGGAAGGTAAGCACGCCGTCGTTGAGCAGGCGATCCTTCACAACGCCGGGCAGTCCACCGAAGGCGACGGCGATGGAAACTCGTTGCCGAAAAAGATGCTGGATGGCGACCGCTAGTTCGGCCAGTTCGTCCCGAACCGCTCCTTGGATCTCATCGATTGTGATGAGCAGCCCATTGCCTCGCTCCCCCAGCTCGGTGGCCAACGCCTCCATCATGGACCGAACATCCCCATCTGCCTGTTCCGACGGAGCGGCATGGTGCAGCCCGATGCCAAAGCCAAACCCGCTGATCGACCGCAGCCGCACCGATGGTTCGTCGTTTCCGCAGACCTGGCGGGCGGCGGCGGGCAGCCGGTGCTCGACCAGCCGCGTGATCACTCCGGGCGCTGCCGTCTCTGAGACCGCCACCCAACCCTCCTGGGCCGCGATGTCTTCGATCTCGTTGAGCAGTACGGTCTTGCCCGACCCTCTGCCGCCCAAATACAGGACGGCTCGTCCCGGGCTCCCAATTCCGCCGCCCAGCGCGTCTCGAAAGGCATCGAGCATCGGTTGGCGGCCGGCGAGCACCGGCGGGCTGATGCCAAACGTGGGGCTAAAGGGGTTTTCTTTCACGAACCCACCCGAATGCGGTAGGGGCTTTCATATTCTTTCATGTTCTTTAGCATATCATGATTCGGCTTTCATGTTCTTTCAGGTTCGGGGCGTCCAAATCAACAAGCACACCCTCGGCTCCACTACTAGGACGGACCGCCGGTTTACCATCAACAGGTGCTGTTCAACTCAGTCGCCTTCTTGTGGCTGTTCCTTGCGGTCGTGCTGGCTGTCCATACCCCGTTGCTTCGCGTGTCGCTCACCGCGGCCAACATTGTGCTGCTCCTCAGCAGTCTGTTCTTCTACTGGTGGGGCAGCGCCGAATTGGTACTGCTGCTCGCGGTCTCAGTCATAATCGACTATCTGGCTGCCGACCTCGCCAGCATCGCCCGCAACCGGGGTAAAAGCCGGATCGTCAAGCTGTGTGTGGCCGCGTCGGTGACGGCCAACATCGGCCTGCTCGGCTGGTTTAAGTACTCGGGTTTCCTGGCGGAAATGATCAACGACATCACCGCCCGCACCGGCGGTGGTTCGCTCATCGTTCCCACCGTGATCCTTCCGATCGGCATCTCGTTCTTCACGTTCCAGAGCATGAGCTACACCTTTGACGTGGCGGCCGGCCGCATCCAGCCCATCGGTGACCCATTGCGCCTTCTGCTGTATGTCAGCTTGTTTCCCCAGTTGATCGCCGGTCCCATCGTGCGGGCCCGCGATGTGCAGGCCCAGCTCAGTCAGCGAGTGGTGGGCGGCGAGCAATTGGCGAACGGGTTCTCGCGCTTCGCCTACGGCCTCGCCAAGAAGATGCTGGTCGCCGATTCGGTCGCCCCGTTGGTCGACGCGGCCTACGCGTCGGAGCCGACGATGGCTACGGCGTGGATCGCGGCGCTGGGCTATGCCGTTCAGATCTACTTCGACTTCTCTGGCTACAGCGACATGGCCATCGGTCTCGGGCAGATGCTTGGGTTCACGTTCCCCGAGAACTTCCGGCGACCGTATGCGGCCGCCACGGTGACCGATTTCTGGCGCCGCTGGCACATGACCCTCTCCACCTGGTTCCGGGACTATCTCTACATTCCGCTGGGCGGTAACCGGGCAGGGAGGGGTCGCACCTACTTCAATCTGGTCCTGGTTTTCCTGGTCACCGGTTTCTGGCACGGGGCCGCGTGGACGTTCGTGCTGTGGGGTGTGTGGCACGGGGCGGCCCTGTTGGCCGAACGTTCCGTTGGCGTGTCGGCCACGAGCTCTCACCCTGCCCTGCGGCTCTGGACCGCCGTGGTGGTACTGGGTGGTTGGGTGCTCTTCCGCTCCCCCGACCTCGCAACTGCCGGCTCCATTTATGCGGCTGCGTTCACACCGTCGCTGGCGGTGCCCGAGGCCGTGTCGGCTGCGTTTACACCGCTCACTGCGGCCGCCCTCTTCGGCGGACTTCTGATGTCGGTTCTGCCAGGCCAGTTCCGCCCGGTTGATCTGTTGACTGCAATGAATCCCCGAGGCCTGGTCTTCCGCCTCGGACTCTTCGGCCTTGCCCTTCCCGTGGTTGCCTTCCGGGTCCTCGCCGGCGTGTATACGCCCTTCCTCTACTTCCAGTTCTGATGGCCGAACTCACCGAAACGAAAACGGGCACCGCGACCCAGGGTTCTGGTCGACAGTGGCCCCTGACCAGCCTCATCGCCCTGGTCGGCTTCATCTTTGTGCCGTCGGTGATGACCATCACCGGAGTGTCGGTCAGCGGCGGACCAGACGACCCCGCCGTGCCACCGCAGTTCGACGTTGCCGATTCGGGCGACAGCTTGGCTTACACCGAACCCGAGCGTTCTGCGTTGGGCCAGCTCAATGCCTGGGTTGAGGACCGAGTCCCCGGCAAGGAGCTTGCGTTCGAGTTCGAGCGCACGACCACTCGCATCATCGACGACAACTACGAAGGCGCGGTGGCAGAAAACGAACAGGTTTACCTGGGCGAAGACGGCTGGCTGTTCATCAACGACGCGGTAGACGCCGCATGCGTGAGTGCTGAGGTCGAAGCCGAATGGACCGCCGAAGCAGAATTGGTAGGCGAGCTGCTGGCCGCAGCGGGCAAACGCTCCATTCTGGCGATTGCCCCAGATCGGGCCATCATGGTTCCGGAGTTACTCGGCGAAATCGAGAACGACTGTGAGGTGCAGAACGCGGCAGTCGTCGAACGGCTCGGCGAACTCCCCCATGTCCTCAACTTGGCATCGGCGGTCTCGGGATCCGAACATGCGTTGCAGCTGGACACCCACTGGAGCCCCGCCGGCGCAGCGGCCGGCATGCAGATGATCGTCAACGAGATCCAGCCAGGCCTCTGGGACAACCCGGACATCGACAACGAGGTCGTCGACCGGCCCGGAGACCTCGACGGCCTCGTGGGCTATGAGAACACCGAAACGGTCAACCTGCTCTCGATCGCCCAGGACGTACCAACCGAGCTTGAAGCTGTCGAGACCTCGCTAGCCGGTCGTCCACTGGTGAAGGCCACAACCCTCGGGGCCGCCGCTCCCAAGGTCCTCCTCATTCACGATTCTTTTGGCGGCTACTTCGCAAAGGCTGACCCCACCCAATATCAATCGGGCGCTGGCGTCCATTACCTGCGCCCCTGGTTTGAATCGGTCGACAACGTACGAGTCGCAGGCGACAACGCACAGAGCATCGCCGATGCGGCGGTCGTCGAGTCGATCGAAGAGGCCGACGTTGTGGTCTTCTTGTTTGTGCAGCGCGGTCTACGTTCGCGGCTGCGGTCGGGCCTGCTGAGCGAACCCCTCGCCCAAGCGCTTCAAGCGGCATCTATCGAAAACTGAAAACCGGCCCGATCCTTGCGAGAGCCTCTCCACTCGGCGCTCGCCCGGATCAGGGCCGGTTCTGAATAGTGACACACTTGGTCAGTGCGTTAATGAGATTAAGTACCTACTGGCAGTTATCCGGCAGGAACGAAACTCTGAGTTGAGTAGCCATCGCTCGCAGGCTTGGCTACCACTCCACCCAGATCGATCTCGACGTAGTCGATGAGTCCCTGGGCGTAGTTGATAAACGTGTCAACGATCGCTGAGTCGTCGATGTCGTTGAACGTGACGTAACCGTCGCGGCCACCGGCGATGAAGTCGTTGGTCACGATCGTGTAAGTTGCGCTCTCGTCGAACGGCACCCACTCGGTTGTGCCCTTGGCCTGGTATTCCAGGTTGGTCAGGCGGCTGCCCTTGGCGGCGGTCGCATCGGCATCCCAACGCAGGCCGGAGGCATACGGGTAGGCGCCGGTTGAACCGTCGGGGGCGAGCGCGAAGTCGAAGCCGTCTTCAAGGACTGCCTTCACCTGTGTTCCCGTCATTTCCAGGTTCACCAGAGTGTTGGAGAACGGCAGGATCGTGTAGGCGGTTGCGATGGTGAGCTCACCGGCGGGCACATCGATACGAACGCCACCGGCGTTCTGGATCGAGATGTCGCTTTCGAAGCTGCGAGCCCGGAAGGCGTCGGCTACGAGCTGCTGGATGTCGCCACCCTGCTGGGCGGTATCGGCAACATCACAGATGGTCGATCGACCCTGACCCGGGATGCGCTCGAGGCAAAGATCCTCGGACACGGTGCCGATCTGGCGCTGGGTCTCGGTTGCCACCTGCTCAGTGAAGCCATCGAGGATCTCCTGGGCCCGAGGATCGGGCTGCACGATGGAGAGCTCCGGTGCAGCTGCGATCTGAGCGAGCACAGCCTCGAGGTCGGCGCCTTCGAGAGCTACGTCTTCGTCGTCAACCTCACGGCTGAAGTTGTCGCCGAGAAGCAGGTGAGGAGTTCCATCACACGAGGTAACGAAGCCGAACTCGTCCCAGGAAACACTGATCTGGCCCACGATCTGGCTGTACTCCCAGGCTTGGGCGATACATACCGGAGCACCGACGCGGTCGGTGGTCATGGTGGGGTAGGGACCAGCCGGGTTGAGACCGTACTGTTCGAACTCTTCGCCGAGCAGTGTGTGGCTGTCGCCACCAATGATGACGTCGACGCCGCTCACCGCCTTGGCGAGTGCGAGGTCGTTGTCGTACTGGTAGTGGGTGATAAGTACGACCTTGTTGACGCCTTCGGCACGCAGCTCATCGATCTGCTTCTGAGCGGTCGTTACCTCGTCGAGGAACTCGGTCTCGGGATCGGGGCTCGAGGAGTTCTTCGTCTTGTTTGCAATGTCGATACCGACAAAGCCAACCTTCTCACCGTCGTAGTCATACACGATGCGAGGCTGGATCTGGCCGCCATTCAGCGGAGAGCTCGGACCCGGAACAACGTTGGCCGCCAGAACGGGCGTCTGGCAGTAGGGGCCAGCGCGAAGGAAGTCGATGAATTGGGCGAGACCTGCATCACCATCGTCGAACTCGTGGTTACCGAGAGCGAAGGCATCGAAGCAGATTTCGTTCATGAGCGCTGCGTCAACCTCACCCTTGAACAGGCTGTGGTAGAGCGTTCCGGTGATGGCGTCGCCGGCGTGCAGCTTGGCCACATGCTGGCCATCGGCCTCCAGAGCGGCTTCGAGTTCCTTGAACTTGGCAACGACTCGGGGGAAGCCCGCGAAGTCAACGTCGGTTTCAGCGCCGCCGAGCTCAAGACCGATGTCGTCTTGTTCGAGGTGGCTGTGGTGGTCGTTGATGTGGAGGATGTTGAGTGAGAGCGACTCGGTGGTTTGGGTGAGTTGCTTCTGCTCGTCGGACTCGGCGAACCAGCGGATGATGTCCTGCTGCTGCACACCGGCACCGAGGATGTCGTTCACCCAGTAGGCGAGACCTTCGGCATCGGCCTCACGGTCCAGAGCCTGTTCATAGAGACGGCTCACGAAGTCTTCGTTGGAAAGGTCATCGCCAACGGCGGCTTTCCATTCTTCGCTGGCCAGGAATGCCCAAGAAAGGTCTTGGTAGGTTGCGCCATCGGCTGCGGTCTCAAGCCAGTAGTCGAGCCCGGCTTGGTCGGCTTCGCGACCCAGGATTGTCTTGTACAACCGACGAACTTCGCCGACGGTCATCTGTTGGGCTGGTGCGGTGGCATCGGCAGCCTCGGTGGTCTGGGCTACAGCCGGGGCTGCACCTCCAGCCATGAGGACTGCTCCCATCATCGCAATCGCCAAAAAGGCCGCAGTGGACCTCTTGAATCGCCTCATATCTTTTCTCCCACGCTTGGTTTCTGTTAGGTACCTAATCACGAAGAGTAGGGAACCGGCCCCCACCTCTCACTGAGAGTCAAGCATGCTGCGCTCTAGGTGTGAAATCCAACACCAATTCAGGTGAAGGTTTCTTGGGCCGAATCCGGCCCAAAACCCGAATGACCACCTCTTTCGAGGTGGTCATCCATCGGCGTCGTAGAACGAAGTGCGGTTAACGAGCCACCGTTATGGTGATCGTCTTGGCAATGCCCGTAATGCCGCGAGCATAATCTTCGGTGTACGGCGTCGCCTCCACCTCGTAGGTACCGTTGCGTACGTTCCAGGGATGGAAGTCGCCGTACCAGTCCGAGGCAATGAGATAGGGAACGTGGCTTTCCACCCGCTCGGGGTAGCCGTCCACAGTGAACTTCACGCTAGATGCGGGACCATCGGTTGTGGCCTCGATGGTGAACTGACGGAACTCACGCGTGCTGATGGTGTCGCCATCGACCAGCTCTCGAACGACAACGTCGTTCCGAGCGTCGACCAGAAAG